>JBDTMU010000164.1:0-3598 GCA_039934115.1 Chloroflexota bacterium
GCGCGCGAGGACGGGAGTCAGGTCGCCAGCCCGCACGCGATGTCCAGCCCCCTCGTGTGAAAGGGAACGGCATCAGCATGGCTCTCCGTCTTCGGCTTCTCCTCCTCCCCTCGATTCTGGCCCTGGCGCTCGCTGCCTGCGCGCCCGCGTCGAGCTCCCCACCCAGCGCCGCGGGGACCGTGGCTGCCTCAGCACCTGCCTATCCGGTCGTGCTGACCGATGACGCGGGACGTACCGTCAACCTGCCCGGATTGCCCGATCGAATCGTCAGCCTGGCGCCGTCGAACAGCGAGATCGTATGCGCCCTGGGGGGCTGCGACCACCTGGCAGGGGTGACCGACGTCGACGACTATCCGGCCGAGGTCAGCGACGTGGCCAAGGTGGTGGTCGGGGCCGTGGTCGATATCGAGAAGGTCGTCGATGCTAATCCTCAGCTGATCCTCGCCGCCGGCAACGAGCTGACCCCCAGCACCGTGATCACCCAGCTCGCCGATCTCGGCTACCCGGTCCTGGTGCTCTATCCCGAGTCGCTCGACGAGCTGTACGCCGATATCGAGCTGGTCGGCCGCGCCATTGACGCCCCGGCTGAGGCGGCTGAGGTCGTCGATGGCATGCGGACGCGCGCCAAGGCCGTGGCCGATGCGGTCGCGTCGGTGGAGAAGCCGCGCACCTTCTACGAGGTCGGCGTCTTCCAGGGCACGATCTACACCGCCGGCGCCGACTCCTTCCTCGCCTCGCTCATCTCGATCGCCGGGGGCGACCCGATCACCGGCGATCCGCTCTCGACCGCGATCCAGCTCGAGGACCTGGTGGCGGCGGACCCGCAGCTGATCCTGCTCGGCGACGCGGCCTACGACCCCTCGGTCACCCCGGAGAGCGTCGCTTCGCGCCCCGGATGGGAGGGAATGGCCGCTGTCCGCGACGGTCGGATCGTGGTGATGGCCGACGATCCGGTCATCACGCGACCGGGCCCGCGGATCATCGATGGGCTGGAGGCGCTGGCGCGCGCCATCCATCCCGAGCTGTTCAGCCAGGCCGCTCCCTGATGCGCGCTGCTGCCACAACCAGTCCCCGCTACCTCACCCGCCCCTCGCTGACGCGGGCAGGGCTGGTGCTGGGTGGCGGCGGCGTCCTGCTGCTGGCCGCGATGCTGGCGGCCGTGGCGGTCGGCAGCGTGGGAGTGGGGCTTGGCGACACGGTGGCGATCCTCGGTCGGCGGCTGCTGGCATTGCCCATCCCCGAGACCTGGAGCCCGGCCGCTGAGACGATCATCTTCGAGCTGCGCCTGCCACGGGTGCTGACGGCGATGCTGGTCGGCGGTGGGCTGGCCATGGCCGGGACCGTCTTCCAGGCCCTGTTGCGCAACCCGATGGCGGATCCCTACATCATCGGCACCGCCGCCGGCGCATCGCTCGGGGCGATCGTCGGAATCCTGGCCCCGGTACTGGTGCCGGCCCTTGCGCTCGGCGCGGGAACGGCGTGGCTCGGCCTTGGGATGGTGCAGGCCCTGGCCTTCGCCGGCGGGATCGGCACCGTGCTCCTGGTCTACGCCGTAGCGCGCGGCAACGGCCGGGTGCCGGTGGTCACCCTGCTCCTGACCGGATACGCCGTCTCATCGGTGCTGGCGGCCGGGGTCGCGCTGCTGATGTTCGTCTCGGGGCGCGCGCTGGGCGTCATCTTCGGCTGGCTGATGGGATCGCTGGCGGGCGCCACCTGGCCCGGCCTGGCCTTCGCGGCGCCGCTGCTGACCGCAAGCTTCGTGCTGCTGCTCGTTCGGTGGCGGCGGCTGAACCTGCTCCTGCTGGGTGACGACCAGGCGGGCCACCTTGGGATCGAGGTGGAGCGGGAGAAGCTGGTGCTGACCATGCTTGCCACCCTGGCCACGTCGGCGGCGGTGGCGATCTCGGGCACCATCGGCTTCGTGGGTCTTGTGGTCCCGCATCTGTTGCGTCTGGCGACAGGCCCGGATCATCGGCTCCTGCTGCCGGCCAGCATCCTGTTTGGGGCCGCGCTGCTGGCGCTGGCAGACCTTGGTGCGCGGCTGGCCGGCGGGATTCCGGTGGGGATTGTCACTGCCCTCATCGGCGCGCCGTTCTTCATCTGGCTGTTGCGACGATCACGAGACCTGAGCAGGGCGGCAACGGCATGACCGTCGCGACCGATGCGCTGGTGGTGGCCCGTGAGCTGGTGGTTGGATTTCCGATGCCCGGTGGCGAGCGGCGCGAGGTCCTGCGCGGCCTCGACCTGGCGCTTGCCCGCGGGGAGCTGGTGGCCCTGCTGGGCACGAATGGCAGCGGAAAGACAACGCTCCTGCGCACCTTCGCGGGCACCCTCGCGCCGGATCGTGGAACGGTTCTGTTCGAGGGCAGATCGGTCGGGGATTGGCGTCGGCAGGAGCTCGCTCAGCGCGTCGCGGTTCTGCCGCAGCAGCTGGAGCTGCCGCTCGGCTTTCGGGTGGCGGAGCTGGTGGCGATGGGGCGCGCTCCGCACGCCCGGCGACTCTTCGCCTCGACCGCCGAGGATGAGCGAGCGATCGCCCGCGCCCTCCTGGATGCCGATGCCGCCGACCTGGCCGACCGACCGGCCGAGGAGCTCTCCGGGGGCGAGCGTCAACGTCTGCTGGTCGCGATGGCACTCGCCCAGGAGCCCGACCTGCTCCTCCTCGACGAGCCCACCCTGCACCTCGACCTGGCCCATCAGGTCGCCCTGCTGGGCGCGATCCGGCGCTTGCGCGACCAGCGCGGGCTGACCGTCCTGGCCGTGCTGCACGACCTGAACCTGGCCGCCGCCTTCGCTCCGCGGGTGGCGATCCTCGACGAGGGCCGCGTGGTCGCCGATGGACCGCCGGCCGAGGTGCTCACGCCGGACCTGGTGCGTCGCGTGTTCGGGGTCCGCGTCGACGAGGCGCGCACGCCGGACGGGCGCCGCCACCTCGCCCTGCACGAGCTCTAGCGCTCCTCGCCCTCCGTCTCGTCCTCGTCGACGGTGATGTCGACCTGCTCCTCACCGTCGGCCCGCACGCTCTTGTGGACGTGGATGTGCGGATGCGTTTCGTCGGAGACCTGGGCCTTGGCGACCTTGACCATCGTCCCCTCGTCGACGTCGCTGAGCCGCTCAGCCTCCGGCAGGGCGGCGTTCGGGAGCTCGCTCCACAGGGCGAGATTGAGGAAGACGTTGAGCACCGCGATGACCGGGATGCCGAACAGCGCGCCCCATACCCCAGCGACCTGGGCACCGACCAGCAGGCCGACCAGCACCAGGATCGGGTGCATCCCCAGCGCACCCTGCATCAGGCGAGGCTGGAGCCAGTTGACCAGGACGGTCTGGACCCCGATGAGGATGATCGCCGAGAAGATGAAGGTATCGGGCGTGTAGATCCAGGCCGCCGCGATCGGCGGAATGAGGGCCAGCGGCGGCCCGAAGAATGGGATCAGCATCGCCAGCGCCGAGAGGGTGCCAACCAGGAAGAGGTACGGAATCCCGAAGATGCTGCCCACGACCGCCACCAGGAGTGCCTGGATCACCGCCAGGATCAGCTGCGCCCGCAGGAAGCCGCCGAAGGCGCGCGCCACGCTGCTCTCCAGGATCTGCATCTCGT
>JBDTMU010000165.1:0-3577 GCA_039934115.1 Chloroflexota bacterium
GTGCACGGAGGTGCCGAAGGAGGTCGAGCTGGGCCGCATCGCGGAGGCCACCACCTGCCGGGTAGAAACGGGCGTGGAGCCTGAGCCCAACAACTGCCCCGTGTCGGGCCAGGTGCAATACGCTCAGGTCCGGCGTGAGTCCGCGTTCGAGCCGGCTGATGTGCGAGGCCGACAGGCCCACGGACCGCGCGACGTCCACCAAGCGGATGCCGCGCCCAAGGCGGGCCTCGCGGAGCTCGGCTCCGAGCTCGGCCTTCAGCCGGCGCGCCCTGGAGGTCGCCTCTGCCTGCTTGGAAGTGCGGTTGGCCACGGCACGCGAGGATGGGCGATGGGCGTTATCCGGGCATTAGCTCCCGATTTGCCCGCCGGGCAAACATCGAGGAAGAAGAGCCGGCTGGGGACCGTTTCTTGCCGTTCCTTTGCCCGGACGGCAAAGGAGGGCCACGTTCGGGGCAGAGTCGGCCGATTAGGTGGCTCTGGCTGGCGCAGCTTCGTGGTTGTTTGCACCGGGGGCAAATCCAGGTGCCTCGTACACTCAGCGGATGGCTGCTCGCCTTCCCACGCTGGAGATCGTCCTCGTCCGCCACGCTGAGGCGGTGGCGGTGGGCACGCCCCCATGGGACGCCAACGACGATGAGCGGCCGCTCACGGAGAAGGGCCTTCGCGACGCCGATGAGCTCGCCCTGGAGCTCGACCCGTACCACTTCAACGCGGTGTATTCGAGCCCGTACACACGTTCCATGCAGACGGTGGCGCCCACCGCGGCGCGGCGCTCGCTGGAGGTGCAGACGCTCGAGGACCTGCGGGAGCGACGCCTGACGACGGCCTCGGGCGACGACTGGGCGGAGACGCTCGCCCGTGCCTGGGCCGATCCGGACTTTGCCGCGCCCGGGGGCGAGAGCGGACGCGAGGCACAGCTGCGGGGCCTGCGCGCACTGGACCTGCTGCGGGCGCGCCACGCGTTCGGCGGGCGGCTGCTGGTCGGCAGCCACGGCAACCTGATCTCGCTCATCCTCCAGTCGCTGGAGCCGGGCGTCGACCACGCCTTCCACGTGGGGATGCCGAATCCGGCGATCTTCCATCTCGAGCACGACGGGATCGGCTGGCGCGTGATGGGCGGCCACGGCTTCGCGGCGATCGAGGAGGGGGAGTAGACGGGAACCGGGGCGGCGGCATCGGTGTAGAGGAAGCATCAAAGCCGAATAAGGAGAGACCGATGCTTCGACGCTTCCTCATCCCGCTCCTGGGGAGCGGCCTGCTGCTGGGCGCGACCGCTGGCAGCGCCCTCGCGAAGTGCGAGGGAGACCCGCAGCCCGCCTTCTGCTCGGAGGTCGTGGTCAGCGTGTCACTCGCCGGCGGCGGGATGGCGCAGGCGGGCACGCATCAGACCCTCCTCGTCAACGTGTCGCAGGGCGAGCAGCCGTTCGAGGCGAAGAGCGTGGTGGTGACCCTCGTCGACGCCGATGGAACCAGCGTCCGCGCGCTGGCCACCGTCACCAGCCCGGGCCTGTGGACCGCCGATGTCACGCTGCCCAGCGCCGGCAGCTGGAGCGTGATGGCCGAGGTCGTCGGGCCTACCGGCGACGAATACCGGATCCCGGTCTATTCGGAGTGGGGCGAGGCGTTCCCCGTCCTGCCAGCGGAGGAGCAGGCTCCTACCACGGCTCCTCCGGTCACGCCAGCAGCGCCGATTTCGCCCGTGCTCCCGATCGTGCTGCTGCTTGGCTTGCTAGCAGTCGCTGCGGTGGCGGGTCAGCTGATCCGCGGTCGAATAGGGCGCCGGACGGCGCAGGCGCCAGCCGCAGTGGGGAACGCGACCACGGCTGACCGCGCGTAGCGCTGGGGAGTGGAGGGTCGGCTCCGGAGCCGCAGTCGGCCCTTTCCCATCACGAGGGAACGCCGCTCCGCGCCGGGTCAGCCATCCGGGCGGGTGGCTCCTCCCCGCTCACCGGCACGAACGCAGCGCGATAACGCTCGACTACGACCTCTGCGCCCCGGTCCGCGAAGAACGTGGCACCGGCCTCGCCTGCGGCCAACGCCTCGGCGTCCCGCGAGCCCGCCAGCATCCCCCACTCAATGCCGGTCATTGCCTCGTAAATGAAATAGCCACTCTCGTGGATAGCATCCAGGGCCTCTCGGTAGCCAGCGTGGGCCTCCGCCCAGCGGCCCTCTCGCGCGGCCAGGCCCGCCTCCGCGGCAGCGAGCGCGGCACTCGTCATCCGGCCCACGTACGGGGATTCGCGGTCGACAGCGATCACGGCCCGGAGCTCCGCCTGCAGGTCCCCCGCGACCGATGCAAAGGCAGCCCAGATCGCCCCTTCGAGCACGAAGTTGCTGTTTTGGGTCGCCGCGAGGCTGAGCCTGGCCGCCGTTGACCAATCGCCTCGGAAGAACGCCAGCTGCCCCCGCAGCAGGTCGGCCGCGGCGTTCACCATCCCGCTCTGCAGTGTGGCTGCCGCTCGGCTGGCGCGCTCTTCCTGCGCCGTGGCTTCCTCGAGGTCTCCGCGCAATGCGGCGTTGAGCGACCGTGCCGCGGCGAAGCCGGCCTCGAAGAACCCGGAGAGCTCCTCCACCTCCTCGATCGCGGCCATTTCGCTCAACCATCGATCCGCATCGCCGAGGTGGTTGGACGATTCCGCAAGCGCCACGACGAACTGCTGCCTCAGGGCGGTATGGCCCAGGCGCACCGCCATCTCATAGCTCTCCCGCATCAGCTCGACCTGCTCCGGCACGCTGTCCTGCAGGGAGGCCAGCAGGTTGTTGCGGGCCCGGAGTGCTGCATTCGTGAGGTTGTTCCGATCGGCCACGGCAATGGCGCCGCGAAGCACGCCCTCGGCCTCGACGGTCCGTCCCAGGACCAGGAGCGCGGTGCCCTTGTTGACGAGTGCCTCCACCACCGCTCGTGTTTGATGATGCCTGCCGGCGAGCTCCATGGCCCGATCGGCGGTCGCCACCGCCTCTTCGGAACGCTGGGTCATCATGTAGACGCGCGACAGCTCGGCGAGTGCTTCCGCGTACTCCGCCGAGTCCCGGATCGGCTCCGCCTCCGCGATCGCCGTCTCGAACGTCTCGACCGCCGGCGCCTCGCGCTTCGCTGATGTCTGGTGCCGGCCAACCCAGGTGGCCGCCCGGAGCGCTCCACGTGCATCGCCCACCGACTTGAACAGCTCCCTCGCTTGCTCCGCGTGCCGCAGTCCCGCGTCACGGGAGCTGAGATCGCCGAGCTCCGCGGCGCGCAGGTGGAGAAGCGCCTGCTCGGCTGGGTCCCGCGTGACGATCATGGCCTGCTCCAGGTGGGCGAGCGCCTGGCTGTGCGAATGCAGTGAGCTGGCCCGCTCGGCCGCGGCCTGGAGGGCGATCCTGGCCTGGGCTGCGAGCGCATCGGCCTCCTCGCCAGGGCGCGATGCCTGGTAGGCGGCCAGGTAGTGACTGGCAAGCACGCCGGACAGCTCCTCGCTGCCGAGGCCCTCGAAGTAGCGCGCCGCGGCCAGATGCCGTTGGCGTCGATCGGCCTTGGCGAGATTCTGGTAGGCGACCTCGCGGACGAGGGCCTGGACGAACATGTACTGCCCGCGCT
>JBDTMU010000166.1:0-3565 GCA_039934115.1 Chloroflexota bacterium
GACCTCCTCGGTCGTCTCCAATCGCGGTCGGCGCGTCGCCTCATCGGCGGCGGCCATGACGCGCTCCCGGGTGTCGGCCAGCATTGATTGCAGCTGCTCCGGCGTCGCGGCTCCGGTCTCGATCAGCCGCCGGGCGTTGCGCAGCAGCGGATCCCGGGCCTCGTTCTCGGCGATCTCCTCCGTGGACCGATATGACTGCTCGGCGTCGCTGCCCGCATGGCCCCACAGCCGGACCGTGCGCAGGTGCAGGAATGCAGGTCTGCGTGCGCCGCGCACGAACCGAACCGCCTCCGCGACGGTGTCCCACACCTCGTCGATCTCCCCCTCCGCCAGGTCGTAGCGGAGGTGCTCGAGGTGGCCAAAGCTCGACGCGATCCAGCCTTCGGGAGTGGGCACGCTGATGCCGGTCTCGTTGTCCTCGCAGACGAACAGGATCGGCATCGGCAGGCCGAGTCGCACGGCATAGCGGGCGGTGTTGATCGCCGCCAGGGCGGTGGCGTGGTTGACGGTGGCGTCACCGAACGAGCACAGCACGATCGCGTCATCCGGCAGGTCCGTCGCTACGCCAAGCCGCCGAGCCCTGGCCAGGCTGAAGGCGAGCCCCATCGCCTTGGGGAGATGGCTGGCGATGGTGGAGGTCTGCGGCGGCACCCACAGCGGGCGGCTGCCCCATACCTTGTGCCGGCCTTGTGCGATTGGGTCGTCGCTGCTGGCGACGATGCCGAGCAGCGCATCGAAGGCCGGCGTGCTGCCCGGCAGCTGGCGGGCGCGCGCCATCATCAGCGCGCCGGACCGATAGTGAAGGAAGGCAGGATCGTTGATCCGCAGCTGGGCTCCCACGACCACGTTGTTCTCGTGGCCGGCGCTGCTGATGGTGTAGAAGCTGCGGTTCGTCTTCTTGAGCTCGCGGGCTGCCACGTCCAGCTGGCGCGATGTCAGCTGGTCCTCGAACAGCTCGACCGCCTTGCGCGCGCCCAATCCGCTGCCGGCGCGCAGCGGCGCGTCCGGGGACAGCTGTGCGGATGAGGCAGCCGCCTGCGCGAGATAGGCATCGAGCGATGCCTCGACGATGGCGACGCGGTCGAAGGTCATGGCGGCTGCGGCCCTCGGTGGTGATCGGCGGCGGGGGGTCCGGTCATGATACGCGTCGAGTAAGCGGCTGATAAGCGGGCAGTAAGGCCGGCGGCTGTCTCCTTACGGGGCACTGTTCCGCGCCCTCCACCATGGCGCGGCGGTTGCCGTCGGGGAGCAACGCGCATGCAACGCCGGATGCCAGCGCCAGGTGCCCACACCGGGGGCGGCTGGCCCAGCTGAGGACGCGCTCGGTCAGCCGCCGAGCGAAATCAAGACGATGCCAACGACGGCCAGGGCGACAGCCACGAGGCCCAGGCGCGGCAATGCCTCGCCCAGGAATGCCCGCGCCAGGAGCATGGTCGCGAGCGGGTAGGTGCCGGACAGCGCGGCAGCGATGCCGACCGGGATGGTCGCGAAGGCGAGCACAACCATTCCGTTGGCGGCCACATCAAGCAGCCCGGCCAGGGCGACGAGCGGGAGGACCGCGCCCAGGCGCGATCGGTCAGTCCTCAGCAGCGCGCTGCCGCCGACGACGAGCGATGCGGAGCCGCGGCTGGCGACCAGCGCCCAGAGCTGGTCGTGCTCGGATGCGCGATCGAGGAAGACGAACCAGAGGCCAAAGCCGAGCGCCGAGACCAGTGCCAGCAACAACGCCTCCCGGCTCACGCCGCGGGTGGTGGCGCCGCTGGCGGCGCCGATTGCGAGCACGGCGCAGCCCACGCCGGCCAGCTGCAGCGGCTGGATGATGGCGCCAAATACCAACGTCCCGATGACGAGTGGAATGAGCACTCCGCCGACCCCGCTGACGGCGGAGATGAGTCCCATGGCCCCCATCGCCAGGCCACGATACAGGGCCGCCAGCCCCAGCCCGCCGGCGATGCCCCCGAGCGCGCCGAGGACGATCGTCGAGGACGCGGGCAGGGCCGGCCGGAGGATGATGGCGGCGGCGAGCAACACAATGAGACCGACCACCTGGGCGCCGCCGGTGACCAGGAGCCCGCCGGCCCGGCGCGCTGCCAACCCTCCGGCGAAGTCGCCGGTGCCCCAGGCCGCCGCAGAGCCCACGCCGAGAAGCACGCCAGGTTCGATCGCCTACCTCGATTTCCGTCGTCATCGGGTCGTCGTCGGAATGTAGCAGCCCTCTCCGGATCTGCTTGACATGCGGCGGGCGGGGCCGCCAGAGTGCGCCAAACCTCCGGCGCAACGAAGGGAGCTCGTGACCTCCAACTGATGACCGTATCCCCCGACACCCAGCGTGCAGGTCACGACGACAGCGGCTCCGCGGACTCCGCTCCAGCGGTCAGGCTCGAGCACCTCGTCAAGCGCTTCGGCGACGTCGAGGCAGTAGCGGGGGTCGACCTCGAGATTCGCGACGGCGAGTTCTTCTCGATGCTGGGACCATCCGGATCCGGGAAGACGACCACGCTGCGCATGATCGCGGGCTTCGAGGCGCCGACCGAGGGCCGGATCCTGCTCCACGGGAACGACGTGACCGGCGTTCCGCCCTTCGACCGCGACGTCAACACGGTCTTCCAGGACTACGCGCTCTTCCCGCACATGACGATCGGCGACAACGTGGGCTACGGGCTCCTGGTTCGCAAGACCCCGGCCCCGGAGCGCGCGGAGCGCACGACGGAGGCGCTGCGCATGGTGCGCCTCGAGGGCTACGAGAAGCGACGCCCGGCCCAGCTCTCGGGCGGCCAGCGACAGCGGGTCGCGCTCGCTCGCGCTCTGGTCAATCGGCCGCGGGTGCTGCTCCTCGACGAGCCGCTCGGGGCGCTCGACCTCAAGCTCCGCGAGGAGATGCAGATCGAGCTGAAGGAGATCCAGGTCCGGGTCGGCATCACGTTCATCTACGTCACCCACGACCAGGAGGAGGCGCTGGTCATGAGCGACCGGATCGCGGTCTTCAACCGCGGGCTGATCGAGCAGGTCGGGACCCCCGCCGACGTCTACGAGCACCCACGCACGACGTTCGTAGCCGGCTTCGTCGGCACCTCGAACCTGCTCAAGGGGGAGACGGCGCGCGCCGTACTCGGGACCGACGGCACCTTCACCGTGCGACCGGAGAAGATCCGCCTCGGCGAGCCCTCCGACGACCCCCGATCCGATGAGCACTCAACCCTTGGTCGGGTGCGGGAAGTCGTGTACCTTGGCTCGGACACGCGCTATTTCGTGGCGCTCGACGTCGGCGGAGAGCTCGTCGTGACGCAGCAGAACCTCCAGACGTCGTCGATGCAGGCGCTCGCCGCCCAAGGGCGGGCGGTCCGGCTCAGCTGGAGCCGCGAGCACGTCTTGAGCCTGGCGGGTGGTCAGGCACCATCGGGGGACGGAGAGGGAGCGGAGAATCGATGAGAGCATTTCGGATTCCGGCGATCCTGGTGGCCGTCGGCATGGTGGCCGCGGCGTGCGGCACGGGCACCCCATCGGGGGCATTGACGGAGGTGCCGGCTGCCGAGAGCGACCTCAACCTGGTGATCTGGGTGGGCTA
>JBDTMU010000167.1:0-3541 GCA_039934115.1 Chloroflexota bacterium
CACACGGTCGGCGCCATCATCAGCGCCCCGTTCAAGGTCCAGAAGGTGACGCCTCCGGGCGGGGTCAAGCAAGGGGTCCTGGAGCTGATGGAGCGGGTCGGGCTGAACCCCGAGCACTACAACCGCTATCCGAACGAATTCTCAGGCGGCCAGCGGCAGCGCATCGGCATCGCCAGGGCGATCGCGCTCCGGCCGAAGCTGATCGTCTGCGACGAGCCGGTCTCGGCGCTCGATGTCTCGATCCAGGCCCAGATCCTCAACCTCCTGCGGGACCTCCAGAAGGAGTTCGGGATCGCGTACCTGTTCGTCGCCCACGACCTCGCGGTCGTGCGGCAGATCTCGCACCGAGTCGCGGTCATGTACCTCGGCAAGATCATGGAGACCGCGCCGAGAGAGGTGATCTACTCGAAGCCGCTGCACCCGTATACGCACTCCCTGCTCTCAGCCGTGCCGATCCCGGATCCGAAACGACAGGCGCACCGGAAGACCCGAATCGTGCTGCACGGCGACCTGCCGAGCCCGATCGATCCGCCGAGCGGCTGCGTCTTCCGGACTCGCTGTTTCCAGGCGCAGGAGCGCTGTGCCGTCGAGGTGCCGCCGCTCGTCGAGCTGGCACCCGGCCACCAGGTCGCCTGCCACTTCCCGATCGCGGTCGAAGACCTGCCGGCCAGGGTCGAGGTGCAGGCGGTGACTGCCGACGCCCCGGAGGATGCCACTCCCGATATCCAGGTGGTCTCCCAGGAAGAGGCAGCCAGGGAAGGTGCCGCCGGCAGGGGGAGGGGCGCTCAAGAAGAGGCCCTCGATGAGGGGGGCGCGGCCGAAGAGGGCGTCAGTCTGAACAAGCCCCGGGCCTGAGCCCTCGCGTGGAATACCGGATCGGGCTGGCGCAGTACGGCCCGCGCCTGGGCGAGGTGGACGCAAATCTCGAGCTGGCCGCTGGCTGGCTGCGCCGCGGCGCGACGGAGGGGGCGCAGCTGGTCGCCTTTCCGGAGCTGGCGCTGACCGGCTATCTGCTCTCTGATCTGGTGCCCGAGGTCGCCATGCGGGCGGATGACCCACGCCTCGCGGCCCTGAGCCACGAGGCGCCCGGGGTCGTGCTGGCCATCGGCTTCGTCGAGGAGACGGATGCGCATCGTTTCTGCAACAGCGCCGCGCTGCTGCGCGATGGCGACCTGATCGGCCTGCACCGCAAGGTCTACCTGCCGACCTACGGCATGTTCGACGAGGGGCGCTTCACCCGGCCAGGGGATCGGATCCGGACGCACGTGGTGGGGGAGCCACTCGGGAGCATCGGCCTCAGCATCTGCGAGGACTTCTGGCATGCCAGCCTGCCGATGCTCCAGGCGCTCGACGGTGCCAGCCTGCTCGTCAACCTGGCCGCGGGTCCGGCACGCGCCCCGGCCAGCTCGGCCGGGCTGGCGGCGATCGCCGGCTGGCACAAGATGCAGGACACCTATGCGCTGCTTGGCACGGTGGCGGTCGCGTTCTGCAACCGGGTCGGCAACGAGGAGGGGCTCACCTTCTGGGGCGGCTCACGCCTGCTCGGAGCCGATGGGTCGACCATCGCCCAGGGCCCGCTGTACGAGGAGGCCCTCGTGGTCGGCTCGATCGACATTGACGACCTGCGCATGCAGCGCTACGGCCTTCCGCTCCTCTCCGACGAGCGCCTCGATCTCGTCGGTCGCGAGCTGGACCGGGTCATTGCCGAGCGTGCCGGGCTGCCCTCACCGCCCGACGAGGATGACGCGTGACGGCTGCACTCCCGGAGATCGACGCGCCTTCCGCGCTCGAGGTCATCACCGGCTTCATCCGTTCCCAGGCTGAGCAGACCGGCTTCCGGCGGCTGGTGGTCGGCCTCTCGGGCGGCGTCGACTCGGCGACCGTCGCCTTCCTCGCGGCGCGGGCAATCGGTGCCGACAACCTGCTGGCGGTGCGAATGCCCTACCGCAGCTCGTCGCCGGACTCGGAGGCCGATGCCATGCGCGTGGTGACTGCCCTGGGCTGCCACACCGAGCGAGTCGACATCACGCCCATGGTCGAGCCGATGCTCGCCCTGATCAGCGGCGATGACGAGGCCACGCTCCGGGTGCGGCGTGGCAACGTGATGGCCCGCCAGCGGATGATCGTGCTATACGACCGATCCGCCGCGTTCGACGCCCTGGTGGTGGGAACGAGCAACAAGACCGAGGCGCTGCTCGGCTACGGCACGCTGCACGGCGACATGGCCAGCGCCCTGGCGCCGATCGGTGACCTGTACAAGAGCCAGCTGCGCGCCGTGGCCATTGCGCTTGGCGTTCCGGCGGAGATCCTGGCCAAGCCGCCATCGGCCGACCTGTGGCCGGACCAGACCGATGAGGCCGAGCTGGGTGCCAGCTACGACGACCTGGACCGGATCCTGTTCGCGCTGGTCGACCGGCGATGGAGCGTCGAGCGCTGCGTGGCGGCGGGGATGGACGCCAAGCTGGTGCCCTGGGTGGCGGAGCGGGTGGCGCGCTACGAGTTCAAGCGCCAGACCCCGCCGGTTGCCAAGGTCAGCCTCCGAACCCCCGGCGTCGATCATCTCTACCCGCGCCGGCGGCCCGGCTCGCGGCGGGGGAGCTGAGCGGAGCATGGCAGGCCGTCTGCTCGTGGTCGGGACCCCGATCGGCAACCTGGGGGACCTCACCCCACGCGCAGGCGAGGCGCTGCGCAGCGCCGACCTGGTGGTCGCCGAGGACACCCGGATGGCCCGTCGCCTCCTCGCGCACCTCGGGGCGAAGCGGCCGACAGTCAGCTACAACGACCATTCGCCCGAGACCCGGATGAGCGAGCTCCTGGATCGCCTGGCCGGGGGAGCCACGCTCGCCTTCACGACCGATGGGGGGATGCCCGGCGTCTCCGATCCCGGTGCGCGCCTCGTCGAGGCGGCGAGGATGGCCGGGGCCTCGGTCGAGGTGCTGCCCGGGCCGTCCGCGGTGACGGCGGCGATTGCCGCAGCAGGGGTCGAATCGCTCGGGTTCCTGTTCGGGGGCTTCCTCCCGCCACGCCCCGCCGCCGCGCGCGGAGTAGCGTTGCGCCGCCTGCTCGACGCCAGTGGCTCGACCGGGATGCCGCTTGTGCTGTTCGAGGCACCGCATCGCATCGGGGCGCTCCTGGCGGCGCTGGAAGGGGAGGTGCCGGACGCCCGCGTGGCGGTCTGCCGGGAGCTGACCAAGCTGCACGAGGAGGTCCTGGTCGGGACGCCCTCCGAGTTGCGGGCCGTGGGCTTCGAGGCGCGGGGCGAGTTCACCCTGGTCATCAGCCGCATCCCGCGGCCTGAGCCGGCGGCGGCGGTTGATCTGCCCGCGCTGGTGGGGGCGGCCGGTCGCGCGGGCCTGTCGCCGCGTACCATCGTAGAGCTGCTGCGCGCGGTCGGGGTCCCGCGCCGGGAGGCCTACCGTGCGGCACAGTCGTCGCCATCGGTAAGCGACGAGTAATCCTGCGGTAAGGCCGCAGCCGTAGCCTCCGTTCATCCGGTGGCCGCCTCGCCCGGTGCGCCGTGAGCCCGAGATCGGGCAGGAGG
>JBDTMU010000168.1:0-3528 GCA_039934115.1 Chloroflexota bacterium
TCCTCTCCCAGAAGGACGTCCTGGCAGTCATCAAGTAGTTTCGGAGGACGAACAATACCGTGGCAAAGCAGCTCCTGTTCGACGAGGAGGCACGACGCGCGCTCAAGCGCGGGGTCGACAAGATGGCTGACGCTGTCAAGGTCACCCTGGGCCCGCGCGGCCGGTATGCGCTCCTGGACAAGAAGTACGGATCGCCGACGATCACCAACGACGGCGTCACCATCGCCCGCGACATCGAGCTGGAGGACCCCTACGAGAACATGGGGGCCCAGCTGCTCGAGGAGGTCGCGGCCAAGACCAACGACATCGCCGGTGACGGCACCACCACCAGCATCGTGCTGGCCCAGGCGATCATCACCGAGGGCCTGCGCAACGTGACCGCCGGCGCCAACCCGATGGCGCTCAAGCGCGGCATCGAGCGTGGCGTGACAGCCGTGGTCGACGAGATCAAGCGGCTGAGCAAGCCGGTCCTCACCAAGGACGACATCGCCCACATCGCCGCCATCAGCGCCCGCGACACCGAGATCGGCGAGATGATCGCCGAGGTCATGGAGAAGGTCGGCAAGGACGGCGTGGTCACGGTCGAGGAGAGCCAGGGGCTCAAGCTCGACAAGGAGTACGTCGAGGGGATGCAGCTCGATCGGGGCTACGTCAGCGCCTACATGGTCACCTCGAACGACGCCGGCCGCATGGAGGCGACCATCGAGGCGCCCTACATCCTCGTCACCGACAAGAAGATCAGCGCGGTGGCTGACATCCTGCCGACCCTCGAGAAGGTTGTCTCGGTCGGCAAGCCGCTCCTGATCGTGGCCGAGGACGTGGACGGCGAAGCGCTCGCCACCCTCGTCGTCAACAAGTTGAAGGGCACGATCAGCGTGCTGGCCATCAAGGCACCCGGCTTCGGCGACCGCCGCAAGGCCATGCTCGAGGATATCGCCACCCTGACCGGTGCGCGGGTCATCTCCGAGGAGGTCGGCCGCAAGCTCGACAGCGTGGCGCTCGAGGACCTGGGCCAGGCGCGTCGCGTGACCGCCACCAAGGACAACACCACCATCGTCGAGGGGAAGGGCGATAAGAACGCGATCGAGGCCCGCAAGTCTCAGATCAAGCTTCAGATCGACGACACCACCAGCGACTTCGACCGCGAGAAGCTCCAGGAGCGCCTGGCCAAGCTCTCCGGCGGCGTGGCGATCCTCAAGGTCGGCGCGGCCACCGAGGTCGAGTTGAAGGAAAAGAAGCACCGCATCGAGGACGCGCTCTCGGCGGCCCGTGCCGGGGTCGAGGAGGGGATGGTCGCCGGTGGCGGCTCCGTCCTGCTCCACGCGATCCCGTCCCTGGACAAGGTCGAGGCGCTGGGCGATGAGGCGACCGGCGTCAACATCCTGCGCCGTGCGCTGGAGGAGCCACTCCGCCAGATCGCTGCCAACGGCGGCTGGGAGGGATCGGTCGTGGTCGAGGCGGTTCGCAAGCTGAAGCCCGGCAACGGCTGGGATGCCCAGAAGGCCGAGTACACCGATATGTTCGCGGCGGGCATCATCGACCCGGCCAAGGTCACCCGCTCGGCGCTCGAGAACGCCGCATCGGTGGCAGCCCTGCTGCTCACCACCGAGACGGTCATCACCGATCTGCCCGAGAAGGAGAAGGCGCCGATGCCCGGCATGGGCGGCGGCGGGATGGGCGACTACTAGGCCGCCCCTTCACACTCGTTGGGAGAGCCCCGGCTTCGGCCGGGGCTCTTTCGCGTCGCCGTCAGTTATTTCGTGAAGACGCTGGCAACGTAGGCCCGTATCGCATCCAGGTTCGGGACCGATACCCATCCTCGTGCTCCGGCAATGCCGGTGAAGAGCGTGTATTCCGGGGGCGCCAGGACCTTGCGAACGATCTGAGCGCCCGCGCTGCGCCGCGCCAGGTCGAGCAGCATCGGCATGTCGGCGGCCGGAATGTCGGTGCTCAGTCCCGGGAGCCTGGTCAGCAGCGCCAGTGGGTCATAGCCGCCGCCCAGGAGCTTGTCACGCAGCGCAATGAGCAGGAGCTGGTTGCGGTCCGCGCGCGCGTAGTCGCTGTCGGAGAAGCGGCTCCGCACGAAGAGCACGGCCGTCCGCCCGTCCAGCTGGTTCGCGCCGGCGCGCCAGGAGATGCCCAGGTGGTAGTCATTGAGTTGCGCGGGCAGACTGACGGTCACCCCGCCAATGGCGTTCACGATGCGGGACAGGTCGTCCATGGTCATCTCGGCGTAGTAGTCGATCGGGATGCCCAGGGCGGCGCTCATCGCCTGCTTCAGCGCGGGCAGCCCGCGGGCGGCGCGCAGGCTGTTGATCTTCTGGCTCCAGACCTTTCCGTCGCCCAGCGGCACGTCCACCGAGTCGCGCGGCAGGCTGAACAGGTCGATGCGGCTGCCGTCGGCTCGGATGTTGGCGACGATCAGCATGTCGGTATTCATGCCGCTCTCGCCGAGCGCCACGCGCGCTGCCAGGTAGTCACGGCCGACCAGCAGAATCGTGACGTTGGACTCGTCGGGGTTCGGCTCGGGGGTTGCCGTGGGGGCGGGCGTGGGCGTCGGCCTCGGCGTGGGGCTGGGCGACGGGGTGGGGGTGGCGACCGGGGTGGATAACGCTACCGGCGGAGCGGCAGGCCCCCGGGCCAGGACCAGCCACACCCCGGCTCCGAGGAGGACAGCCAGGACGGCGCCCGAGGCAGTGAGCTGGCGCGTGGAAAAGCGACCGGAAAGGCGTTTGAGCATGCGTGTAGGCGTCACCCGTGCGTCCCCCTTGACCCCATGGAACGCTAGAACGGCCCCATCGCGCAACAGGACTCCTGCGCAAGACGGGTCATTTCGTCGATTGAGGCTCCCACCGAGCGATTGAGCCTCCGATCGGTGGGCCTCGATCCATGATGACCAGGCAGCGGTCGTTGCCGACACGTCCGTGGCGAGGTTGATCATCTGGGAAGCCATATCGGCAACCGACTGGCTGTCATGGCGACCGAGTGGTCAGGCGGGATGCCGGGGTTGCGCTATTGACAATCCTGGGGTCAGGCGGTCAGGCGGCCTACGCGGTCCGGCGGTCTACGAGCGGAGGGTGCATCGAGGACAAGCAACCCGTCTGCTCCGGGGTCGCGGCCATTGGCGAGCGCCTGGAGAAGCTCACGCGACCCAAGGGGGAAGGTCCCACGCAGCGATGGCAGCACCTCCCGCAGGGTTTCGCGGTTGCGACGCGTGCCTCGCACCAGGAGGATCATGCGAGTCACGCCGCTGTCCTGCTTCTTACGCTGCATCCTGCGCTCCAGCGCCTGGAGGTCACGGACTGCGACCTCCGCCTCCACGCCGATCGAAACCGGTCCATCCAGGCGCCGATCCCACGCCCGTCCGTCGCCGGCCTGCCCGACAGGCGCCTCGTGCACCACTCGCCAGCGACCACCTGCCCTCGCATCGAGCATCGCCAGAAGGGCCACGTGAGCGGCATCGCGGATCGGCGGGCCGGCTGGATAGACCTTGACCGACAGGTCGCCCCCGAGCGCGGCGGTGACGAT
>JBDTMU010000169.1:0-3465 GCA_039934115.1 Chloroflexota bacterium
CGCCCTGATCTTCCCGATCTTCATCCTCCTACTGGTCGGCATCTTCGACCTGGGCCGGGTGATCTGGGTCAATGACACACTTGCCACAGCAGCTCGCGAGGCGGCCCGCTTCGCAATCGTGCACGGTGCAAAGTCCGCCTGCCCTGTCGGTCCCGCCCCCACTGGCACAAACATTCCGCTCGATGCGGGCACCGCCAGCTGCCCGGTTTACTTTCCCTCGAGAGAATCCATCAAGGATGTCGCCCAGCAGTGGGCCGCCGGCACGAGCGCCGATGTCACGGTCTCGGTCTGCTACGGCGTCGTGACCACATGCACAGGCGACGCCGATCAAGTGACTATCCCAGCGCCCACAAATGCTCGGGGGACGCAGGTGATGGTGACGGTCACGTCGCTCGTCAAGCTTTCGGTGCCATCCCTCCTCGGTTTCTCCGGATTCGACCTCTCCGCCACCTCGACCATGTTGGTGAATCACTGATGTTGCGACGCAATTCTTCCAGCGAGTCAGGCCAGGTCCTGGTCATCTTCGCCTTCGCCTTTATCGCGATCATCATGATGCTGGCCCTGCTCTTCGATGGCGCGCGCGCCCTCGTCCTGCGGCGGCAGATGCAGGACGCCTCCGACGCGGGCGCCTTGGCGGGCGCAAACGTCATCCAGGGCCTCTCCCCGAAGCAGTGCACCACTGCGGTTGGCCCACCACTCGGTGCCCCAGTGGCAGCAGTGACGGCCGCCGCCAAGGCCAGCGTCGCCGCCAACCTCCCGGGCTACCCGCAGGCCAACGTAATCGTTACCTGCGCAAGCGACTCCTGGATGAACAACCAGGGCGTCAAGGTCAGCCTTGACGACGACGCGCCGACCTTCTTCGGCCAGATCTTCGGCGGTGGCCCGCTGGCGGTCGTCGCTGACAGCACCGCGATCAACGGCAACAACGGCTCGAACAACTACTCGGTGGTCATGCTGAACCCTTCCTATCTTTCGTGGCCGAACGGCCAGCGAGGATGCTCTTCGTTCATGCTCTCGGGGGGTCCCACCGTGCGGTTCGACAGCGCGATCTACATCGATTCCAGGTGCACGGCCGCGAACGGCGGCGCCTTCTCGACCAACGGGAACTCGGCCTCGCTGACGATGGGAAACGGCGCCGCCATCCGCATCGTGGGCGAGTACAAGCCACAGGCCCTGACCATCACCCCTGCACCGCTCGAGCATCAGACGAGGAAGGAAGACCCGCTGGCCTGGCTGGCGGCCCCGCCCATCAGTCCGCCAAGTGCCAACACCCTGAAGGTGCAGTCCAACAACAAGCTGGTGATCGGACAGGGCAACAGCAGCTCGACGGTCGTCCTGGAGCCCGGGATCTACAAAGGTGGCATCCAGCTCAAGAACCAGTCGATCGCCTACCTCCACCCCGGGATCTACGTGATGGATGGCGGCGGCTTCTCGATCGGGGCGGGCCAGAAGGTGTATGCCGTCCCCGCCGCCAATTGCACCCTCCCCAATAACTGCATCACCGACGCCCAGTGGGCCGGCATCTGCCAGGCAAACAACTGCGGCATCCTTCTTTACAACACCGGACCGTTGGGCAATGGCGCCAACGCCATGGGCCAGATCTCAATCGGCGCCCAGTCAACCTTCAGGGTTCGCTCGTACAACCCCGATATCGATACGACCCATCTCAACAACGGGACCCCAGGGACCCCCTACAAGAACGACACGTACAGGAACCTGCTGATCTGGCAGTCGGTCACCGCCGTCCCCCTCTCGGGCGTTGCGACACCTGACCCCAGCAGCTCCGCCGTGCAGCCGGTCATGGCTCTGAGCGGAGGCGGCAACGTATTCATGGTCGGCACCATCTACGCCCCGTCGGCCAAGATCCAGATGGGCGGCAACTCCGGCGGGTCCGGCGGCGATAGCTTCAACCTGACCCTGCAGTTCATCAGCTGGGACCTGGAGCTGTACGGCAACTCGAACTTCACCTTCAGTTATGACGCGGACCTGCTCACGCACCTGCTCGAGTACGGCCTGGTCGAGTAACGCTAGGCCATCGCACACTCCGCTCAACCGCGGTCCAGCCTCGCCGGACCGCGGTTCTGCGTAAGCGGCAGCTAAGGCGCCGATACAGCCCAGCGGCGCAGGATGCTCGGATGGGCGTAATGGACCTGCTTCTCCCGCCGGCTTGTGCGGGCTGCGGCCGATTCGGCCACCTCGTCTGCCGCGACTGTCTGCAGGGGTTTCGGGCGGCGACCTTGCCGGACGACCGATTCATGGCCTCCGATCCGGGGACGATGGTGGGTGACGCGCTCGAGCTCGCGATCGCGGCCTTTGCGCACGATGGAACGTTGCGACGAGCCCTGCAACGGCTCAAATACGGCGGCAGTGGCCGCATAGCCGTTCCGGTGGCACGGGCCGCAGCGCCCGCCCTGCAGGCTCTCAGGCGTGTATGCGGGCCGCTTCCACTCATCCCGGTGCCTGTGCACGCGGCCCGCCTGCGCCAGCGCGGCTACAACCAGGCAGCCCTGCTGGCGGATGTACTGGGTGCTGAGACCGGGTTGCCGGTGTGCGACATCCTCGAACGGCGCCGGGACACCGTCCGCCAGCACGGCCTGGGCAAGGCGGCTCGATTGCACAACCTGCGCGGTGCGTTCGCACTGCGCGACGGAGCTCGGGCGCCGCAAGGCGTCATCCTGGTGGACGACATCCTGACGACTTCGGCGACACTGGAATCGTGCGCCCATGTCCTCCGCGCCGGGGGTGCAGCCGCTGTCTATGGCTTCGCCATCGCGCGGGAGGTCTAGCCCGGAGTCCCCAGGGCTCGGGTGCTACCGTAGGGCCTCGCAGCGGAGGACCCGAGATGAGGACCACCGTGAACTCGCGCCACCTCGAGCTGACCGAGGCATTGCGCGCCCAGATCGACCGCAAGCTGCATCGCCTCGAGCGGATCACGCACCCCGATGCCGACGCCACCGTCGAGCTGATCGTCCATGCATCTCGCGCCGCGGAGACCTCGCACGTGGCCGAGGCGAGCCTCGTGAACAACGGCACCGTGATCCGCTCCGTCGGGTCGGGGCCGAGCATGACGGCCGCGCTTGACGACCTGGTCGACCACCTCGAGCGACAGGTGGTTCGTTCCCGCGAACGGCCGCGGAGCGTGCGGGATCGCGCGGAGGAGGAGCTCCAGGGACAGGGGCCCGCGCCGCCTGAGACCCTGGGCAGCGAGGCTGAGGCTGAGGGGTCGCCCGTTCCCCGGGTGGTCGAGATCAAGCGCTATGACATGACGCCGATGTTCGAGGAGGACGCCATCCTGCGCATGGACGAGCTCGGCCACGCGTTCTTCGTCTTCCTCAACGCGGAGACCGATCGCATCGGGGTCGTCTACCGCCGTGGCGATGGTTCGTACGGGATGATCGATCCGATTGTCGAGCGGTCCGGGAGAGCGAGCTGAGCGACCTCAGGCCGTCAGGGCCGGCAGGATCA
>JBDTMU010000170.1:0-3403 GCA_039934115.1 Chloroflexota bacterium
CGTGCTCGACCGCCTCCTCCAGCTGGTGCATCGGCACCTGGACCGATTTCACCTGCCCCACGATGTCGGTGAACTGCAGGCTGACAAAGCGCAGGTTGCGGTCCTCGGCAAGCTTCAGGGCGACGGCGAGCTGCTTGGTGGCCATCCACGGGTCTCCTTGAGATGAGGGGTGTCGCGTTAAGGCTAGCTGGCACGTGGCAGCATCGACACCCAGATAGGTGCCGGCTGACGGACAACCTTTGTGCAGTATGCACAAACTCATAGCACACTCCGGCCGCCTACCGCTCTCCCGGCTGCCTGTGGCGCCGTACCTCTCACTGGCGGGGAATTGCGGCAGCCGTTCGGCGTTTGGCCGCGCCATTCCAGCACCTGATGAGAAATAGACCGATGTCGGTCGGCCCATTGCCGCCTGGCCTGCCGTGCTTCTCCGTAGCTGAGAATTAGCTTGCTGGCTCGCTTCTCCCGCCTCCGCCGGGCGGGCGCGCTTGGCCCGTTCAGGCTCGCCGGCGCTCCGCCTCCGACAGGATCCGGAGGGCGTCCTCGGGTCGACGGGGGTCGAGGCCATGCTCGACACGCGCAGCCCGCAGCCGGTACAGCACCGTGTTGCGGTGGACCCCCAGCGCCCGGGCAGCGGGCGCGATCCGGCCATTGCTGCGAGCCACCGCCAGGAGCGTGGCCGCGATGCGGTCTTCCGGAGGGGATGGAATGACCCGGGTCTGATGCGGCGATGCTCGCACTGGGGCCGGGCGGCGCAGCAATGCCCGCAGGGTCACACTCAGGGCATCGGCCGCGACCTCGTCCACGCGGGCGAAGGGCAGGTCGTCGAAGAGCCACACCGCGGCGCCGGCGCGCACGCGCCTCTCCAGCAGCCAGAGGCCGTCCCGTGTGCGGCGCGCGCTCTCGTTCCTCGATCCGCCGGAGAGGAGGCGGGCGTGTGCGGCCGCGAACCGCGCGGCCAGCGCCCTGCCCGCCGGCCGGGGATGGAGCGCGCGCAGCTCACCATCGGCGCTGACTGCCACGCCGCGGCGCATGCGTGCCGCAACCAGCCCAGCCGGAGCGGCTGGGTCCGGGTTGGCAAGTGCCGCCTCCGCGGCAGCGAGGCGGAGATCAAGGCCCAGCCGCAGGAGATGCCCCGACTCGTCGCGCAGGTAGCTCTCCATGGCTTCGGTGAGGTCGGCAACGCTCCTGCCGCTGGCGAGGATCGGGAGCGCGCTCTCGGTCGGTTCGAGCCGCTGCGGTCCGGCCAGGCCGGCCACCAAAAGCCCGATGGGCCGCAGCTCCGCCGCCTGCAGGGTCGCCAGCAACCCGTCGAGCGGGCGGCCGCGGATGAGCGATCCGTCGACCACCAGCAGCTCGCCCTCCACCACGGGCGGAAGGTGGGGCGCCGCGGCGCGGGTGCGAAGGACGCCACGGGCGGGGTCGCCGAGTCGCGTCACGCTGCCCGATACGAACCGCGCCTCCGGGTCGATGGCGCGCCACAGGTCGAGCAGGCTGGTCACCTGCCTACCTCCTGTCTGCTACGTGGCTGCGCCGGTGGCAGCGTTGGCCAGGTCCGCGACGAGGTCCGCCGGATCCTCGAGGCCGATCGAGACGCGAATCATTCCGGGGCTCAGCCCTGCCTCCGCCAGCTCACCGTCGTCGAGCTGACGATGGGAGGAGGACGCGGGATGGCTGCACAGGGTTTCCACCGAGCCCAGGCTGGTGGCGTGGACGGCCACCTGTAGCCTGTCGAGGAACCGTTCGCCGGCCGTTCGTCCTCCCGAGACCTCGAGCGCCAGCATGCCGCCCGCCATCCCGTCGCGCAGCGTCTGCAGCGCCATGGCGTGCTGCGGATGCGATGCCAGGCCCGGATAGCGGACCGCGTCGACCCCTGGCGCCCCTTCCAGCGCCTCGGCCACGGCAAGCGCGTTGGCGCTATGCCGATCCATCCTCAGCGCAAGCGTCTTGAGGCCGCGCAGCGCCAGGAACGCTTCGAACGGCGCCGCGTTACCACCGGCGTTGATGACGATCTCGCGGGCCGCACCGACCACCTCGGCACTGCCCAGGATCGCGCCGCCGGTCAGGTCCGAGTGTCCGCCGATGTACTTGGTGGTGGAGTGGACCACCGCATCCGCGCCCAGGGCGAGCGGGGTGCACAGGTAGGGGGAGGCGAACGTGTTGTCGACGGCAACCGGCACGCCGCGCGCATGGGCCAGCTCGCTGATGGCAGCGATGTCGGCCATCGCCGTGGTGGGGTTGCTGATCGTCTCGAGCCACACCAGGCGTGTGTGATCTCCCACCGCGTCGGCGACCTTGGCCGGATCGGTGGTGTCAACCGCCGTGACCTTGATCCCGGCTCGGGTGAGGAGCGTGCGTGACAGGCCGACCACGCCGCCATAGACCGCCCGCGGGATGATCAGCTCATCTCCCGTGTGCAGGAACGACATGACCACCCCGTGGACGGCGGCCATCCCGGATGCCGTGGCGAGACCCGCATCAGCACCCTCCAATTCGGCCAGCGCCTCCTCCAGGGCGGCGTGGGTCGGGTTCGAATAGCGGCTGTAGGAATGCCCCGGCCTGGCGAACTCCAGCAGCTCGGCAAGCTCCATGGCGCTGGCGACCTCGAACGTGCTGGTCTGATAGATCGGCACGTTGACCGGCGGCTGGGGGGCAGCGGGAACCCGGCTGGCTGCCTTGATGGCGCGAGTGGCGAAGCCCGGCATGACCGATCCGAGTCTAGCGATCGGCTACGGGGTGACGGATGGTTCCGGCGTAGGACCGATCACAGCCCCGCTCAAGAGTTGTTCGCCAATGGCGCGGATCGCCTCGAGATCAGGGACGAGGATATAGCCGGCGCTCGAGAACGGGTCCGCCCGCATGTACTCCGGCGGCTGGAGCACGACCCGCTGCAGCTGGGACATGTCCGCTCCCTGTACAGCGGCCGCCAGCTCGGCGAGGCGGGCCGACGGGACATCGGTCGCAATCGTCTTCTTGACCGCATCGAGCAGGCCCGGGAGGGCGAGCAGCAGGTTCCCCGCGGTCAGCTTCGCGCGGATAGCCTCAAGCAGCTGCTGCTGTCGATCGGCACGGGTGAAGTCGCTGTCACCGCTCCCCTTGCGCGACCGCACGAAGGCAAGCGCCAGATGTCCGTTCATGTGGTAGGTCCCCGCCTTGATGAACAATGGAGCGGGCCGATCAAACTCGTCGTAATAGGTAGGGTCGTTGATGGTGCGCGTGACAGTGATGTCGACGCCCCCAATCGAATCGACCGTCTGCTTGAAACCGAGAAGGTTGATCGCGGCGAAATAGTGAATCCGCACGCCCAGCAGCTCGCCGATGGCTGCCTTGAGGGTTCCAACACCTCCCAGCGGATACTTCCTGGGATCCGAGGCAGCCCGCACCATCAGAGAGTTCAGCTTCTCGT
>JBDTMU010000171.1:0-3385 GCA_039934115.1 Chloroflexota bacterium
AGGCGAGGTTCACTGAGGCTGCGCTGGCACCGCCTCGCGAGGGCGAATCCTCGGGGCCGATCACCAGCGCGCTGCCGTCGCCAGGTCCCTAGGTCGGTGCGGCTCGTCGTCCAGAGGGTCACGCGCGCCGAGGTGCGAGCGGGGGGCGTGGTCCTCGGCTCGATCGGCCGCGGCGCCGCCGTGCTGGTCGGGGTTGGGGTCGCCGACACGCCGGAGCTGGCCGACCGCCTGGCGGATCGGCTCCTGGGACTACGCTACTTCGAGGACGCAAACGGGCGCACGAACCTCGCCATCGAGGACGTCGACGGGGCCTTCCTGGTGGTCAGCCAGTTCACGCTGCAGGCGGACCTGAGCCGCGGCCGTCGACCCGGGTTCGCAACGGCGGCCCCTCCCGAGGTGGCCGAGCCGATGGTGGACCGGTTCGTCGCGCGTCTGCGCGCCAGCGGTCGGACGGTCGAGACCGGGCGCTTCGGGGCGGAGATGGAGCTCGAGCTGGTGAACGACGGGCCGTTCACGCTGGTGGTCGAGACGGGCGCCGAGGGCTAAGTCAGACCTTCTCGGCGGTCCGAATGCAGCGCGAGCAGGCCTTGATGCGGACCGGCGAGCCGTTGCGCTGGACCACCATCGGCTGCAGGTTGGGCAGCCAGCGGCGCAGCGCGCGCTTGCGGTTCATGCCGACGGACTGGGGGTTCCAGCCGGTGATCGGCTTCTTGCCGCAGATGTCGCAGGCTCGAGCCATGTAGGGGATCTCCGTTTCATCAACGAACCGGCGCACCAGACCTCGGCGCTGCCGGAACGGCCCGATCCTAGCACGCTACGATCGGGCCATGCAATTGAGCGCGCCCTTCGCGGCCGTTCCACGCGCCAGCCTGATCTCGTGACACTGGTGCCTGCCGCGACCCATCGAGACCTGTCTGCCAACGACCTCGATCGGCCCATCCGCTCCGCCCTGCCTGAGCTGGCACGCGGCGCAGCAACGTTTGCAAGGCTCGGAATTACGACCCCGCGCCAGGCGCTCTTCTACCTGCCGTTCCGGTACGACGACTTCAGTGACCTCCGTCCGCTGGGTGAGCTGGTCGCCGACGAGAAGCAATCGGCCCGGGCCAAGGTGACCGATATCAAGATCGAGCCGGGGTTCGGCAGGCGACCGCAGCGGGTCATCGCCCAGCTGGCCGATGAGACGGGGACCGCGGAGGCGATCTGGTTCGGGAGGCGGTACGTCGAGCGCCGGCTGGAGAAGGGCAGCGAGGTGGTGGTGAGCGGCAAGGTCACCTTCCGCGGCTGGAGGCCGCAGTTCACCTCGCCCGACTTCTCGCCGGTCGGGCACGAGTCGATCCACACCGCGCGCGTCGTCCCGATCTACCGGCTGGTGGGCGGCGTCACCCAGCGTCGCGTCCGCGAGCTCCTGGCGCGAGTCCTGGAGCGGGCGTTGCCGGCGATCGAGGACCCGCTGCAACCGGCGGAGCGAGGCGAGCTTCCCGACCTGGCCGACGCCCTCCGCGCAGCGCACTTTCCCGAGGAGGCGGCCGACGTGCCTGCCGCCCTCGACCGGCTCGCGTTCGACGAGCTCCTGGCCCTCCAGCTGAGCATGGCCCAGGCCAGAGAGGCACGTGCCGGCCAGCGTGCCGCCGAGGTCGCCGTTGATGATGAGGAGCTGACCGCGCTGCTCGCCGCCCTTCCGTTCGCACTGACCGGGGACCAGCGGCGGGCGGTGGACGAGATCGTCGTCGACCTCGCGTCCGACCAGCCGATGCGGCGGCTCCTGCAGGGCGACGTGGGGAGCGGCAAGACAGCGGTCGCGGCGATGGCCCTGGCTGCGGTGGTGCGGGCCGGATGGCAGGGCGCGCTGATGGCGCCGACCGAGATCCTGGCGCGCCAGCACCACCTCGGCGTGGCTCCGCTGCTCGAGGCGCTCGGCGTGCGTGCCGAGTTCCTGTCGGGCTCGCTGGGCGCCGCGGCCAAGGGCCGCATCCACGACGCGATCGAGGCGGGGGAGGCGGAGGTCGTGATCGGGACGCATGCGGTGATCGCCGCGGCGGTCACGTTTGATCGCCTGGCGCTGGCCGTCGTCGACGAGCAGCACCGCTTCGGGGTGGCGCAGCGGGCGGCACTCCAGGCGAAGGGCGGCGGGCGCGAGCCCCACCTGCTGGCGCTCACCGCGACGCCGATCCCGCGGACGCTGGCGCTCACCTTCTACGCCGACATGGCGATCAGCACCATCAGGGAGATGCCGCCGGGACGCCGCGCGATCCGCACGGAGGTGCGCAACCGGAGCGCCCTGCCGAAGATCGAGGCGTTCCTCGCAACCGAGGCCGCCGCGGGGCGCCAATCCTTCGTGGTCGTCCCGCTCGTCACCGAGAGCGAGGCGCTCAGCGCAGCGTCCGCCGAGGCCGAATTCGAGCGGCTGCGGGGGAGCCTGCGGGACCTGAGGATCGGCCTGGTCCACGGGCAGCAGAAGGCCGACGTGCGCGACGCGACCATGGCCGCCTTCGCCTCCGGAGGGCTCGACCTGCTCGTGGCGACCACCGTGGTCGAGGTCGGCATCGACGTACCGAACGCCTCGGTCATGCTGGTCGAGGACGCCGATCGATTCGGTCTTGCCCAGCTCCATCAGCTGCGAGGGCGGGTGGGTCGTGGCGAGCAGCAGTCCTTCTGCATCCTGCTCACCGATGCGGTCGACGATCGCTCACGCGAGCGGCTCGAGGTGGTACGCACCTCGAACGACGGCTTCGCCATCGCCGAGGCTGACCTGCGGCTCCGGGGAGCGGGCAACGTCCTGGGGACTCGCCAGTCGGGCCTGCCTCCGCTGAAGGTGGCGTCGCTCTTCGAGCCCCGGCACCTGGTCCTCGCCGAACGAGCCGGGACGCTCGCGCGAGGCCTGGTGGCGGCTGATCCGGCGCTCGCGTCGCGGCCCGAGCTGATCCGCCTGCGGGACGACCTGGCCAGTGCCGAGGACGAGGGGGACGCGGCCTGATGCGCGTCATCGCCGGCGTCGCGCGCGGTCGGCTCCTGGTTGCGCCACGGGGCACCGCCACGCGGCCGATCACCGATCGCGTCAAGGAGACCCTCTTCGCCATCCTTGGTGAACGGACCCCGGACGCGAACGTGCTCGACCTGTACGCGGGGAGCGGGGCGATCGGCATCGAGGCGCTGTCGCGGGGGGCGGCGCACTGCGACTTCGTCGAGGTTGCCCGGCTGGCCGTGGCCGCCATCCGCGAGAACCTGCAGCGCACAGGCTTCGAGGATCTGGGATCCGTGCAGCAGGAGGATGTCGTGCGCCACCTGGCCCATCCATCGGCCAGGGCCTACGACCTGGTCTTCCTGGATCCGCCGTACGAGGAGCGTGCTATCCTCCCGCCGCTCGAGCGCCTGACCGCCCATCTCG
>JBDTMU010000172.1:0-3383 GCA_039934115.1 Chloroflexota bacterium
ACCTGACCGTGGCCGAGAACGTGGCGGTCGTGCCGCGCCTGCTGCGCTGGCCGGATGCGCGCGTCCGCGATCGGGTCGAGGAGCTGCTCGATCTCGTGCGGCTCGATCCCGCGACCTATCGGGACCGGTACCCCATGGCGCTCTCGGGGGGTGAGCGTCAGCGCGTGGGGGTGGCGCGTGCCCTGGCTTCCGATCCCCCGCTGATGCTGATGGACGAGCCGTTCGGCGCGGTGGACCCGATCCTGCGGGATCGGCTGCAGAACGAGTTCCTGCGACTGCAGGCCCAGGTCCACAAGACGATCGTCTTCGTCACCCACGACGTCGATGAAGCGATCAAGATGGCGGACCGCATCGCGATCCTGCAGCGTGGCGGAGTCCTGGCCCAGTACGACACTCCCGACGCCATCCTGGCCGCCCCCGCCAGCGAGTTCGTGGCGCGATTCGTCGGGGCGGATCGAGGGCTGAAGCGGCTCTCGCTGGGACGTGTTCGCGATCTGCCGCTGACCCAGCCGACCACGGCGCGAATCGGAGAGGCCCGCGCCGACGTTCGTCAGCGCCTGGACGAGGCGGCCACGCAGTATGCGCTGCTGCTCGACGAGTCAGACCGGCCGATCGGCTGGATCGAGCGTCGCGATCTCAGCGGCGACGGGAGCGTGACGGCGGACGACGCGACGCCTGGCTCCCCGACCCTCGAGCCGGAGAGCACCCTGCGCGACGCCCTCTCGGCGATGCTTGCCTCATCGGTTCAACTCGGGGTCGTGGTCGACGAGGCCGAACGGGTGCTCGGCGTGATCAGCGTGGACGCCATCTCCGACGTCCTGCGCGCCCCGGCAGCGGGCGCGGGATGAGCGCGGGCGAGCCGCTCTTCCGCCTCGACTGGGTGCTGCAGCACCTTGACATGCTCTGGCAACGCATCGGCGAGCACATGCTGGTCACCGTCATCGCCGTGGCGGTCGGCTTCGTGATCTCCTTCGCCCTCGCCCTGGCCGTGCACCGCTACCCGCGCATCTACGGGCCGATCCTCGCCATCAGCAGCATCCTGTATGCCATCCCCAGCATCGCGCTGTTCGTGCTGTTCATCCCGATCACGGGACTCTCGCTCCTCACCGTCGAGATCGCGCTGGTCGGCTACACGCTGGTGATCCTGGTGCGCAACATCGTGACCGGGCTGCGGGGAGTGCCGCCAGACGTGATCGAGGCTGCGCGCGGGATGGGCTACACCGAGCGGCAGCGCCTCTGGCGCGTCGAGCTGCCGATCGCGATGCCGATCATCGTGGCCGGTCTGCGGATCGCCACGGTCACGACCATCGGCCTCGTCACCATCGCCACCCTGATCGGCATGGGCGGGCTGGGCTACCTGATCGTGAACATCGGGGTCCAGCAGCGCTTCCCGACGGCGACGATCACCGGCGTCGTCATCGTGGTGCTCCTCTCGACCGCGGTCGACCTGGGGCTGCAGCTGCTCCAGCGCCAGCTGACGCCCTGGGCGCAGGCACGGCAGGCCTGAGCCGATGGACTTCCTGGGCCAGGTCCTGGCCTGGTACACCGATCCTGCCAACTGGACCGGCAACGACGCGATCCCGCTGCGGCTCTGGCAGCATCTGTCGCTGTCGGTCGCGTCATTGGCAGTCGGGATCGCCATCGCGCTGCCGATTGGCCTGTACATCGGGCACACCGGGCGCGGGGCGCGGTTCGCGGTCGCCGTGAGCAACATCGGGCGTGCAGTGCCGTCGCTCGGCTGGCTGGGGATCGCCTACCCGATCAGCACCGGGCTCTTCCAGCGAGCGGGGATCGGGTTCCTGCCGGCTTTCATCGGCCTGGTGGCGCTGGCCATCCCGCCGATCGTCACGAACACGTATGCGGGTCTGCGGGGAGTGGATGACGAGCTGCGTGAGGCGGCGCGCGGGATGGGGATGCGGGAGCTCCAGCTGCTGGTGCGGGTGGAGGTGCCTGTGGCTCTGACGGTAATCCTGGCGGGGATCCGGGTCTCGGCGGTGGCGGTCATCGCCACGGCCCCGTTGGCGGCACTGGTCGGCGGAGGAACACTCGGTGCGTACATCCTGGAGGGGCTGGCACTGAGCGACGAGGTCCGCGTTTTCGCTGCCGCGGTCATGGTCGCGGTGCTGGCGATCCTGACCGAGCTGGCATTCGCGTGGCTCCAGCGTCGGGCAGTCTCGCCCGGGCTGGCGGGCGTCGATGACGGGAGCTGGGTCGGGGAATCGCAGATGACCGCCGAGCGGGCGATCGCACCGTCCTGATCGGCATTCGACACCACCAAACGCCGGATCTGTGGTGTCGGTGGGGCGCTGCTAGACTCGGCCCGCCGCGCAGGAGCGCGGTGTGCAAGTCCCATTCAACAAGGAGGACCCAATGCGGAGATACCGCACGCTCGCTCTCGGGGCGGCGTCGCTGGTGCTCGTTCTGAGCGCCTGCACGCCGGGTGGGAGCGGGAGCTCGCCGAGCGCAAGCGCGGCAGCCAGCAAGCCCACCGTCAAGGTGGGGTCCCAGGCCTTCTGGGAGGCAGCGGTCGTCGGTGAGATGTACGCCCAGGCGCTTGAGGCCAAGGGCTACACCGTCGAACGCCACCTCGAGATCGGTGAGCGGCCGGCCGTGCACAGCGCGATGGTCTCCGGCGACGTCAACCTCATCCCCGAGTACCTCGGAGGCCTCTCCGGCCAAGGGCTCGGCATCGCGGAGCTGTCGCCCGACGCACAGATGGCGTGGGACAACATGCAGTCGGCGCTCGCCGACAAGGGCTGGGTCTCGTTCGACTTCGCTCCCGGCACCGATGCCGACGGCTTTGCCGTCCGCCAGGAGACCGCCGATCAGTACAGCCTCAAGACGATGAGCGACCTTGCTGCAGTCGCCGACAAGCTGGTCTGGGGCGTCGCCCCTGGCTGCCCGGACAATCCGGTCTGTGGCCCGGGCCTCAAGGGGACCTACGGCATCGACCTCACGACGCTGCAAGTGGAGAGCCTTCCGCCGTGCAGCACCGATATCGCCACCGCGCTGAACGACAGTGCGATCGATGTCGCGCAGGTCTGCACCACCCAGCCCGAGATCTCGAGCATGAACTTCGTGCTGCTCACCGATGACAAGCACCTGCAGCCGGCACAGAACCTCGTGCCCGTTGCCACCAAGGTGCTGGCCGATGCGGCTCCGGCGGACTTCGCCGAGACGCTGAATGCGATCACCGCGAAGCTCACCACGGAGGCACTCACCCAGCTGGGTGCGGCGATCGTGGTGAACCACGACGAGATCGCCGACGTGGCCCGTCAATTCCTCAAGGACAACGGCCTGCTCTAAGCCCCTTCCCCTCAGACCGATACGGGCGGTGCAGCCTCCGGGCGGCGCCGCCCGTACACTTTCCGGACCGATGTCCG
>JBDTMU010000173.1:0-3378 GCA_039934115.1 Chloroflexota bacterium
TCTTGGCGGCTGGCTTCTTGGCGGCTGGTTTCTCGTGGTGGCTCACGGCTCGGCTCCCTGTGGGAATGAGATCGACGGTCCGATTCTAGGCAGACGCCACGACTGCTGTCCCGCAGTTCGTGCATGACTTTCTCCGGCTTTGCCCTTGACAGCGACCCTTCGCCAAGTACAATGCGTGACATGGTACTTGGCGAGGCACGGAAGCCATTCACCGAACTTCGGCGCGGGGTCGCCGAGTACTGCGTGCTCGCCGTTCTGCGCGACGCCGAGTCCTACGCGTTCGACATCGTGCGCGTCCTGGCCCATGCCGGCGGCCTGGTCACCAGCGAAGGAACGATCTATCCCCTGCTGGCCAGACTTCGCCGCGACAACCTTGTGACGACCTCGTGGCGCGAGTCAGACGCTGGACCGCCGCGTCGCTACTACCGGATCACACGCGAAGGCCTCGCAGCGCTCGTTGCGTTCGTGGCGGACTGGACCAGCTTCCGCGACGCCGTCGATGCAGTGCTCGTTGGCTTCAACAAAGGAGAGGCTTGAGGTGGATGCTGAAGCGCTCGTGAACGATTACCTGGGTCGGCTGGATGCCGCCATCGGGTCGCTCCCCCCAAGCCGACGCGCTGAGCTTGCTGGAGAGGTGCGGCAGCACATCGAGATGGCGCTGACAGAGGCCGGGGGCCGGGACGAGGTCACCGTGCGCAACGTTCTCGACCGACTCGGGCCGCCCGACGAGATCGTGGATGCCGAGCGCGGGACATCCGCCTCGCCGCCAGGATGGAGCGCCTCGACGATGCCTGCGTCGGGCGCAGGGCGAATGCCCTGGGGCGGCGTGGAGATCACAGCCATCCTGCTGCTGACGGTGGGAGCGGTGCTTCTGCCAATCATCGGCCCGCTCCTCGGCCTCGTCTTCGTGTGGATGTCGGTTCAATGGACCGCTCGGCAGAAGACGGTCGCTACCGGGATCGTCGTGATCCTGCTGTTGATGCCGATCCTCCTGCTGCTCGGCGTTCGGGCAGGCTCGGCCGTCACCTCGGGGCAGCTATGACCAATCCCGCATCTCGGAGAGTCACATGGACGTCGCCGGCTTCTTCCTGCTGATCCCGCTGGCCGGGATCCTCGCCGCCGTGTTCCTCATCGCCACGCGGCGTCGCGGGGACTGACTCCCGGGGGTTGACCCCGGATCAGAGGGCGCGGATCTCCAGGTAGGCAGCGCCGCTGACGTCGATGAGCGTGCGCGACGGTGTCCGGACGATCCGGACCACCACCTCGCGACAGATGCAGCAGCGCAGGGTGACGCCCGGGCCCTGTGTCCAGGCAAGAAGGGTGCCCATCGCGCCGACATTGCCGCAATGAGCGCAGCGATGCACCGCCGCGGTCATCTCGAAGCCGAACAGCTCGGCCAGGTCCCCGGCGACGGCATTCGCGTCCAGCATCAGCGTGTCCTGCATCGGATGGCCTCCTTTCAGCTCGTGGGTCCGAAGCGCTCGGTGCGCACCTGTGCGGCCGGCACACCGAGCTCCACCAGTCCGTTGGCGGCAGCCTCGACCAGAAGGGTCGGGCCGCAGATGTAGACCAGCGGCTGGGGACCGGCGGCGGCGATCGCCTCCGTCAGCATCGGGCGATCGATGCGGCGGTCGTAACCGGTCCAGCCGGGAGGCTGCGAGCGCGTCAGCGTCTGGATGACGCGCAACCCAGTGTGGTCCGATGCCAGTGAGGCGAGCTCATCGCGGTAGATGACGTCGTCAACGGTGCGCGACGAGTAGAGCAGCACGGCCGGCGGCCTGGGGTCGGCCGATGCGCGCTCGCGGAGCATCGCCATCAGCGGAACCACGCCGGAGCCACCGGCGACCAGGAGCAGGGGACCACCGAGGGCAAGCTCCCACACGAAGTAGCCGCCGATCGGGCCGCGCACCTCGACCTTGTCCCCCACCTCCAGAGTGTCATGGAAATACGGCGACACCTCCCCATCCGCGATCCTCTCGATGGTGAGGTCCACATCCCCCACTCGGGACGGCGGCGAGGCGATGGAATACGAGCGCTGCGCCTGGTAGCCGTCGGCCGCGGTCAACCGCACGTCGTAGTGCTGTCCGGCCCGATGAGCACGCCAGGTCGGCAGGCTGAGCGTGAATGAGCTGACCTCCGGCGTCTCGGCACGGATGGCGGTGACCGTGGAGATCTGCCAGGCGAGGGGCTCGGCCATCGGTGTAACGGGAGTCTTCAGTCGCCGGAGTAGCGCTCTTCGCGCCAGGGGTCGCCGCGGTTGTGGTAGCCGAGCGATTCCCAGAAGCCTGGCTCGTCGTCTTCGCGCAGCTGCAGGCCACGAACCCACTTGGCGCTCTTCCAGAAGTAGAGGTCCGGCACCACCAGGCGAGCGGGACCGCCATGGGCCGGCTCGAGCGGCGCCCTGTCGTACTGCCAGGCGACGAAGGCCTGGTTGTTGAGGAGGTCCGTGAGCGGCAGGTTGGTGGTGTAGCCGCCGTACGAGTGCGCCGTCACGAAGCGAGCCCGCGGCTCGATCTCGACCGCGGCCAGGATGTCGTCAAGGCTGACTCCGTGCCAGAGCGTGTCGAGCTTGGTCCACTTCGTCACGCAGCTGATGTCAACCGTCCAATCGCGTGATGCAAGCGCGGTGAACTCCTGCCAGCTCCATCGGATCGGTGCCTTCACCAGGCCGGTCACCGTGAACTCCCAGGTGTCGAGCGGTACCTGCGGGGTCGGCCCGGCGGAGAGGACGGGGAATCCATCGGTCAGGTACTGGCCCGGCGGCAAACGGCCGGCCTTGGCGCCAGGATCGCGGGCGCGCCCCACGAAGCCGCGCGAGATGAATCGGTCGGTCATGACCATCCCCTGCGAGGAAAGGAATTATGGCCTCGGGTGCCATATCCGCGTAGCATCGGAGCGGGACGGGTGGCGCTCAGCACAGGGAGAATCCATGAAGGGCGATCGAGTGGAGGCCGTGGTGGACACCGGCCAGGGTACGCAGACCTTCGAGATCGAGGCGACCCGCGCCGGTCGCCGGATCGAGGTGACCACCAGTCGCGGGGTGGTCGAGGTCAGCGAGGTGACTCGCGGCGGGACGCCCGTGCGGACCGGACGTTTCATGTCGAGCCGGCTGATCGCGCTGGTCGAGCATCCTGCCCACGAGGGACGCGATTCGAAGGTGGACGTTCAGACCCGACGTCGAATCACCAAGGCAGGCGACGGGCTCTAGCGCTGCGGGTCCTGTTTGCTTATTCGACTTGATGTGGTACGGTGGCTGGACATCGCCCCGAACGCGGGGCACATAAGACCGCGGCATCGACGTTCACTCCTCCTCACGGCTTTACGGCGAGACAGGATCGCTGAGGCCGCACGAGAAGGAGTTTTCTCTTTGTATACCCC
>JBDTMU010000174.1:0-3307 GCA_039934115.1 Chloroflexota bacterium
CGAGCCGGAGCCAGAGGCCGCACCCCAGCCCGAGCCGACGCCGATCAAGCCCCCGCGACCGATCGCCGAGACCTTCGTCCACCTTCCGCGTCCCGCTCCCGAGCCCCGCGATGTCGCGGCGATCGTCGCCGACAACGAAGCGCTTGCGGCCCGACGCGCGCAGCTCGACGTGCTGGGGCTGGGCGATCCAGGAGAAGGCCCGGTCGGTCCGGAGCGAAAGGTGCTCCCCTACCGCTCCAGCGGGGCGGCCACGCCGGTCGCCGCCCTCGCCGGCGGCGCGTTCTGGGATGCCTCGGCTCGCGAGGTCGCGAGCGCGATCAGCCAGATTGGCGTGCGCAGCTGTGCCCAGTGCGAGCTGTCGCTGTCGGCCACGGCGCGCTTCTGCCGCCGATGCGGCCACCCCCAGTCCCAGTCGGCCTAGTCGCTCCCGCCGTCACCCTTGCCGGCGCCACCGCCGGACGACTTCGGGGTAGAGCTCTTGTCACTGCTGCCGGAGTCGGTCGACGTAGTGGCTGGCGCCTTCCCATCTCCCGATCCGGTTGCGCCATTGCCGCTCGGACCCGTGACGCTCCCTGACGATGACGAGCGCGAATCGGTCTTGTAGAACCCGCCCCCCTTGAAGATGATGCCGGTCGGATGGAAGACCCGGCGCAGCTGGCCACCGCAGCGCTGACACTCGGTCGGCCCATCCTCGAGCATCGAGTGGACCACCTCGGTGATGAAGCCGCAGCTGCGGCACTGGTAGTCGTAGGTTGGCACGGCGAATCGAGGCTCAGGCCCCGTGGCCACCCTTGCGCATGCCGCACTTCGGGCAGTAGAAGGCGTCGGTCCCCGATTCGAATCCGCAGTGCGTGCAGACCGAGCCGCCATGCTCGGGACCGGTCGCCGCGCGCGTGGCGGCAGCCGCCGCTCCAAGGCTGTGTCCGGTCGCTCGAACCTGCTGGTACAGCGAGCTGAGCAGACGGCGTGCGGTGCGCTCCGTGTCGCCGCGCTGGCCCTTGCCCCCCCAGCCCACGACCGCTCGCACGATGAGGTCGCCCGAGAGCTCGTCCCAGTGGCTGGCCAGCCCGCCGACGATGGCGGCGTAATCGGGATAGCCGCTCGTGTCAGTCTCGCCATGCAACAGGGCGCAGGCGATGCTGTCGACCGTCATGTCGACCGCATCGGTGGACTCGAGCACGTAGAGCGCATGCAGGGCGATCGGGCTGACCATCGATCGCGCGGTGATCCACTGCTGCAGCTCCGGAAGTCGCTCGATTGTCGGAGCGGCTTCGGCCAGCTCATTGCTGAGCGGCTCGAGCATTTCGACCGGCCCCAGCGCCAGCGGCTCCACGACGGACGGCAGCATGGCCTTCATGGCGGGATCCGCCGGGAGGCGCAGCCCATCGCTGCTCCTCGCCAGGAAGGCCAGCTTCAGGCTGTACTCCTGGGCGGTGATCTCCTCGATGAAGGGCGTCGGCGGAGGTGGAGGCGCGACCTCCTTGTTGCGTCGTCTGAGGAAGGACATCGACCGATTCTAGCAGTGGAGCCCGCGGACTCCGCCTGCGCGCATCAGCTGCCCGTCAGCAATCGGAGCTGCGCTTCCAGATCGGCCAGTCGCGATCGCTCGCGCTCGACGACCTCGGCCGGGGCGCGCGTCGCAAAGTCACTGGCCAGGAGGGTCTGCAGGCGATCGATTCCGCGCCGGAGATGCGCCTCGTTGGCGGCCTGGCGGGACGGGCCGTCGGCCGACTCCGAGGGCTCGCCCCCGAGCCACGCCGCGGCTCCCGCGGTGGAGGCGACCAGCTCGGGCCGGTCGTGGTCGTCGCCCGGCGCACGCAGGTCGATCGGTCCCACCCGGGCCAGGGCGGCAAGGTAGTCGAGCCCGCGCTCGATGGCAGACCGCGCGGCGGCATCTGCCGGCACCACGGTCAGCGGAAGCCGCGCGGCGGCGGGGGCCCCGGACTCCGTGCGCAGGTTGCGGACGCCACGGATCAGTTCGATCAGCACCGCCATCTCCGATTCCGCGTCCGTGTCGCGTTCGACCAACCGCGGCCAGCTGGCCGTGATCAGCAGGTCCGGTCGCGCCGCTGCACCGTCATCCAGGGCTGCGAAGCGCGACCAGATCTCCTCGGTCACGAACGGGACGATCGGATGGAGGATCTGCAGCATCATCGCCAACGCATCGCTCGCGGTACCCCACGCTCTAGCCTTCTCGCCGTCGCTGGCGCCGGGGCGGCGCAGGTCGACCTTGGCCATCTCCAGGTACCAGTCGCAGTAATCGGTCCAGGCGAACTCGTGCGCGGAGGCCGCGTACGCCGACAGCTCGAGATCGTCGAGCTGGCGGGTCGCGCGCTCGGTCTCCTCGGCCAGGCGTGAACGGATCCAGCGCTCGGCCAGCGTGGGATCACCTTCCGATGGAGCGAACGGCTCGGGACGCGAGCCGAGGACGAAGCGCGCCGCGTTCCACAGCTTGTTGGTGAAGTTCCGCGCCCCCTCCAGCTTCCCCTCCGTCAGCCGCTGGTCGGCGCCGGGAGAGGTGCCGACCGTCAGGGCGAAGCGGAGCGCATCGGCCCCGATCTCCTCGATCAGCTCGAGGGGATCCGCCGTGTTGCCCTTGGTCTTGCTCATCTTGATGCCGCCGGTCGCGCGCACCAGCCCGTGCAGGTAGACCGTGTGGAAGGGCTCGGTATCGGTCAGGAACAGGCCGAGCATCATCATGCGGGCGACCCAGAAGAAGATGATGTCGTATCCGGTCTCCATGACCGACGTCGGGTAGAAGCGACGCATGTCGGGCGTGTCGTCCGGCCAGCCGAGGGTGCTGAACGGCCACAGGCCGCTGCTGAACCAGGTGTCGAAGATGTCGGTCTCCTGGGTCAGCTCGTCGGCCTTCCGGCCACATGTGGCGCAGGCGTCCGGACCCGCCTCGACGTCGGTGACGGTGATGTGCCCGTCGGGGCAGTACCAGGCCGGGATCCGATGCCCCCACCACAGCTGACGCCCCACCGCCCAGTCGCGGATGTTCTCCATCCAGTGCGCGTAGACCTTGGTGAAGTGCTCCGGCACGATACGGGTCCGACCTTCGCGCACCGATGCCAATGCCCGCCGCGCGAGTGGCGCGGTCCGCACGAACCACTGCACCGACAGGCGTGGCTCGATGACCGTCCCACAGCGCTCGCAATGACCGACCACCATCGCGTGCGGAGCCTCCCCCTCCAGGTCCCCCATCTGCCTGAGCTGCTCGACGATCCGCGATCGCGCCTCGTACCGATCCAGGCCCGCGAACGGCCCACCCTGCTCGTTGATGCGCGCCTCCTCGTCGAGCACG
>JBDTMU010000175.1:0-3306 GCA_039934115.1 Chloroflexota bacterium
TTCCCGGTCCCGGCCTCGCCCTTGGTGCGGATCATGGCCGCCCCCTCGCCGATCCTTCGCAGCGCCTCACCCAGGTCGCGACAGCCGCACACGAAGGGCACACGGAACTCGTGCTTGTCGATGTGGTGCTCCTCGTCGGCCGGGGTCAGCACCTCGGATTCGTCGATGAAGTCGACCTCCAGCTGTTGGAGGATCTGCGCCTCGGCGACATGCCCAATCCGGCACTTGGCCATGACCGGGATGCTGACCGCGGCCTTGATCTCCTCGATCAGCTTCGGGTCGGACATGCGCGCCACGCCGCCGAACTTGCGGATGTCGGAGGGAACGCGCTCGAGGGCCATGACGGCGACCGCCCCAGCCTCCTGTGCGATCCGGGCGTGATCGGCCGTGACGACGTCCATGATGACGCCGCCGGAGAGCATGCGGGCGAGCCCGACCTTGGTTGTCCAGGTGCTTGTTTCGATGGCGGCCATGCAGCCTCTTCGTGTCGACTTCGTGCTTGAGACCGATGGCGGCGCTGCCGCGCCGCGCTCGGCCATGCATTGTACTCGCGGGAGTCCCGAGCTCCCGGTTGGGCATCCGGTCCTAGACACTCGGAAGCCGATCGGCGCGTGGTTGCTATCATCCGCGCCACGGAGGCACGGATTGCTCAACGCACCGGTCCTGGTCCTTAACCAGAATTACGAACCGCTCAACGTCTGCGACATCAGGCGTGCCTTCAACCTGCTCGGATCCGAGAAGGCCGAGCTGCTGGAGCGCAACCACCAGGTGATCCACACGCCGACGCTGGCGATCCCCGCGCCATCGGTGATTCGGCTGGTCTATCTCGTCCGTCGCCCCCGACCGCGGGTCAAGCTCAGCCGGCGCGAGGTATTCGCACGCGACGCGCACACCTGCCAGTACTGCGGCGCGGCGACGCGCGACCTGACCATCGACCATGTCGTCCCCAAGCATCGCGGCGGCCGGCACGAATGGGAGAACCTGGTCGCCGCCTGCCGCGCCTGCAACCACCGCAAGGGGAGCAAGACGCTGGCCGAGGCGCGGATGCTGCTGCGACGCGAGCCTCGTGCCCCGCGGGCCGACGTGCGCTACCTGTACGGCACCTATCTCGCCGACGAGCAGAACGACGCCTGGCGAAGCTATCTCTTCCTGAGCGACGCTCCGGGTTCGCGCGCCTAGGCCAACCGGCCGGGAGGAACCGATGCGCGATGGCGATCCGCTGCGGATCGACCTGCCACCAGCCGTGGCTGCAGTGCTCGACGGATTGCGCCAGGGAGGCGCCGAGGCGGTGCTGGTCGGTGGCTGCGTTCGCGACCTGGTGCGCGGCGACGAGCCGGCCGACTGGGACGTGGCCACCTCGGCACCGCCGGAGACGGTCGCCGATCGGTTTCCCGGAGCAACGTGGGAGAACCCCTTTGGCACCGTGACGGTCCGCGATCCTGCGGGCGGACCGGGGATCGAGGTCACGACATACCGCGTCGAGGTGGGCTATCGGGACCGGCGCCGACCCGACGAGGTGCGCTGGGGCCGGTCGCTGGCCGACGACCTGGCGCGACGCGACTTCACCATCAACGCCATGGCATGGCTGCCTGACGAGGCTGCCGACGGAAGCGGCCGGCTGGTCGACCCATATGGCGGATCGGCGGACCTGGGGGCCGGTGTGCTGCGAGCCGTCGGCGATCCCGACGACCGCTTCAGCGAGGACGCGCTGCGGCTGCTCCGCGCGGTCCGGCTCGCGACCCGCTTCGAGCTGCGGCTCGATCCGCCGACCGAGGCAGCGATCGTTGCGAACGCGTCGAAGGCGGCCGACCTCTCAGGTGAGAGGGTCCGCGACGAGCTGGTGCGCATCCTGGCGGGCGCCGCGCCGCCGTCCCGCGCCTTCGACCTGATGGAGCGGCTGGGGCTGCTCAAGGTGCTGCTCCCCGAGCTGGCGGCCCTGCGCGGCGTTCCGCAGGCGAAGCGGCTGCCAGGGGACGCCCTTGACCACTCGCTGCGGACGGCTGATGCCCTGCCCGCCGCGGACCCGGTGCTGCGCCTCGCCGGCCTGCTCCACGACGTGGGCAAGGCGACGACCCTGGCGGACGGGCATTTCCTGCATCACGACCGGGACGGCGCGCTCCTCGCCGAGCAGGTCATGCTGCGGCTGCGGGCACCCCGCGCCGAGATCGTGCGCATCGGCCGCCTGGTGCGCCACCACATGTTCGCCTACACCCCCGACTGGACCGATGCGGCCGTGCGGCGCTTCATGCGCCGCGTGGGCGTCGACCTGCTGCCGGACCTCTTCGCTCTGCGTGAGGCGGACGATGTGGCCTCGGGCGTCGACGAGCCCCCGGGCGGCTGGAAGGAGCTCCGCGAACGCGTGGCGGCCGTCGCCAACGATCCGCTGGAGGCGCAGCAGCTGGCGATCAGCGGCGACGACCTGGTCGTCAACCTGCGGATTCAGCCCGGCCCGGCCATCGGGCGGCTGCTGGCTGCGCTGCTGGACGCCGTCCTGGAGGATCCGACCCTCAACTCGCGGGAGCAGCTGCTGGCACTTGCGCGAGCGATGGCGAGCGGATAGGGCGCTGCTACAATCGGCGATCCGGAGCGCGTGCCCACGCGCCGATGACCTTGGAGCGGAGGTTCCCATCCCCGCGATGACCGCCCTGGCGCGCACGGCGCGGCTTGAGCATCGGCTGACCCAGCCGACAGCATCCCTGGCGGATCTGCATGCCGCCGCCGGTCTCGCCCTTGAGCACCAGCTGGCGACGCTCCTCGTCAGCCCCTGGCTGGTGAAGCCAGCGGCGCGGCTCCTGTCGCGGACGCCGGTGCGCGTCGCAACGGTGATCGGCTTTCCCCACGGCGGCCAGGTTGCCGCCGTCAAGGCCTTCGAGGCGTCCACGGCGCTCGAGCATGGCGCGACCCAGCTCGACGTCATGCTCAATGCGGGCGCGCTCCTCTCCGGAGATGACGAAGCAGTGCTCAATGACATGCTGGCGGTGGTCGAGATGGCCCACTCCGCCATGGCCACCTGCGGCGTGATCGTACGTGCCGGCCCCCTCAGTGAGGAGCTCCTGAGCCGCGCCTGCCGGCTGGCCGCTCGCTCGGCAGCCGCGTACGTGGTCACCTCCGATGGCAGCGAGCAGGCGGGCGCCACCGTCGAGCAGGCACGCTTCCTGCACGGCGTGGTGGGAGGCCACCTCCAGGTGAAGGCCGCCGGCGAGTTCACCGAGCTCTCCCAGCTTGTCGAAGCCGTGGCGGCCGGTGCAGAGCGCATCTCGACCACGTTCAGCCCGCAGCTGGCCGCCGAGTTCCTGGCCTGGCAGC
>JBDTMU010000176.1:0-3277 GCA_039934115.1 Chloroflexota bacterium
ACATGCAGCCGGCGCTGCGGCCGGCCCTCCTGCTGGTCGATGACGACCCAACCCTCCTCTCTGTCCTCGCGCGCCGGATGGCGCGCGAGGGCTACGAGGTGCTGACGGCGCCGTCGGGTGCCCATGCGCTCACGCAGCTCGAGCAGCGCTGGCCGTCGCTCCTGATCGTCGACCTGATGATGCCCGGCATGGACGGCTTCGAGCTGTGCAGGCGGGTCAAGCGGATCGCCGACCTGCCGATCATCGTCCTCTCCGCCGTGGACGCCTCCGAAGCCAAGGTCCGCGCCCTGGAGGATTACGCGGAGGACTACATCACCAAGCCATTCGACCCCGAGGAGCTGGTCGCGCGCGTCCAGCGCGTCCTGAGGCGATCCGCCACGGGGCACTCGCAGGTCGTGCTTGACGGCGGCGACCTTCAGATCGACCTGACCGGCCGTCGCGTCACCCGGCCTGGCGGCACGTTTCCGCTGACCCCGACCGAGGTGCGACTCCTCCATGTGCTGATCGCGCAGATGGACCGCACCGTCCCGACAGACACCATCCTGAACCGCGTCTGGTCCGAATCGGATGGGGCCGATCCGTCGTACGTCTGGGTCACCATTCGCCGCCTGCGGCGCAAGGTCGAGGTCGACCCGGACCGTCCGCAGTTCCTGGTGACGGAGCGCGGGGTCGGATACCGGCTCGTCTCCTCCACCGCGGCCGATCGCGCCGCGGCGAAGTAGCGCCGTGGGGATCGGTCGCCCATCCCTTCGGCTCCTTGTGGTGCTGCTGGCCGCGGCCTTGCCGCCGCTGGTCGCCTTCGGCCTGCTGACCGTGGCGGAGCCGACCTGGATGGAGCGGGTCGGCGCTCCGCTGTCTGTGCTGATCCTGGCCGGCTCAGCGCTTCTCTGGATCGCGCTGATTGCCGTGGTTGCTGCGCGACCGATGGCCAACGACGCGCGCTCCATCGCCGCACTTGCCGAGCGGGGCATGGCGAGCACGGGCGACGGCCTATCGTCGGCACAGCGACGGCTGGCGACCACGCTGGAAGACCGCAACCGCCAGATCTCCGACCTCGCCGACCTGATCCGGGTAGCCCCGATCGCGAAGGACGCCATGGCCGTGGCGCACGCCATGGTCGCCGGCGCGCGACAGGTCACGGGCGACCCAACCTGGCTGCTCGCCATCCTGCGCGTGCCTGAGACGCAGAACCTCGAACCGGGGGTCTATGGGCCCGCCGCCGAGTCGCCGCCTGGGACCCTCGACGAGGTGCACCGCTGGGCTGCCACTGCCGAGGGGCCTGACCCTGCTCCGCGGGACGCACGGCTGGTCGCGGGCCCGTGGGGTGCCTTCACTGTTGTCGACGTTGCCGCCGGCGACGAGCTGCGCGCCATCCTGCTCGCCCCGTGGGAGGGGCGGCCGGATCCGTCGCCGGCTGAGCTGAACCTGTTCGGCCTCATCGGCCAGCATGCTGCCACCGCTATCGACCACGCCGTCCTGTACAGCCGTCTGCGGGTCCAGACCGAAGAGCTGAATCGGATGGCCGCCGTCCAGACCGACTTCCTGCGCGGGATCACGCATGACCTCCAGACCCCGCTGACCAGCATCCGGGCCGTCGCCTCCGAGCTCCAGCAGTCTGAAGGCGTTGATGAGACCGCACGCGCTGACCTGGAGACGATCGCTCAGCAGGCGGACCGCCTGCGCCGGATGGTCGGGCAGCTGCTGGCCGTGTCGCGCCTCGAGGTTGGCGCCCTCACCCCGGTCCAGGAGGTTCTCCGGGTCGCCCCGCTCGTCCGCCGCACCTGGGACGCCCTGCGTGCCGCTGACCATCATCTGGTCGTGGATGACGACGGGCCGCCCCATCTCGTGGTGGCTGATCCTGATCGGCTCGAACAGGTGCTCTGGGCGCTGATGGACAACGCCGTGAAGTACAGCCCCGCCGGCTCCACCATCCAGGTGCAGCTTGGCCTGGTGCAGGCTGGGGCGGCCGAGCGCGTCAGCGAGATTGCCATCCGTGACGAGGGGGTCGGGATGGATCCGACGACACGGACGAAGGCATTCGAGCAGTTCTTCCGTTCCGACGATGCCCGCCGGCTGGTGCCCGACGGGAGCGGAATCGGGCTGTATGCGGCGCGAGGGCTCGTCGTCGCAATGGGCGGAGAGATCTCGATCGAGAGCGAGCTCAAGGTCGGGACCACTGTCCGGCTCACCCTCCCCGCCGAGACGGCAGATGAGGAGGTCATCGGCTCATGGGCCGATACGTCCGCGTCGACAACCTGACTCGCGGCACCTCGGTCGCCGAGCGCTGTCGCGTTGCCGCGTCCCTCGGGGATCGGGCAGTGGGCCTGCTGGCCACGCCGAACCTGCCGGCCGGCGAGGGGCTGCTCATCGAGCGCACGCAGTCGATCCACATGTTCTTCATGCGCTACCCGATCGACGTGGTCTTCGTCGACAGGCACGCGACGGTTACGCGCACGGTGGCGAGCCTGCGCCCGTGGCGAGTGGTGTGGTGGGCTCGGGGCGCACGCGATTGCATCGAGCTGCCGGTCGGCGCCCTGCTGGCCAGTGGCACCGCGGTGGGCGATCAGCTGGGGGTCAGCGACCTCACCTGACGCCGCTGGGGTGACCAAGGTACTGGTCGCCCACCACCCAAATGCCGAGGTCGTGCAAGGCATCCGGCAAGGTCGCCTCCGGATGATGCAATCGTGCCTAATCGAACTCGATCCCGTCGCTCCGGCCTGTCGCGGCGAGGCCAATCCCTCGTCGAGATGGCGCTCATCCTGCCGTTCCTGCTCGCCTTTGCCGGTGGAGCGACCGACCTGGCGCGCGCCTACCAGGCCTGGCTGACCATCGAGTCGGCGGCCCGCAACGCCGCCGAGTACGTGGCCACCAACCCGGCCGACACCACCGCCGCCCTGGCCCTGGCCGACGCGAAACAAGTCGTGTGCCAGGAATCCCAGGACGCTCCGGGCTTCACGCCAGGCAGCCCGCCGAACGCCATCAAGAACTGCACCTCGCCAACCACCACCGTCCCGTCATTCAACCCCGCCACGCCGCCGTACACCACCGCCGCCAACCCGATCGTGACTGTGCACGTCCGGGTCACACTGCAATTCGACACCCTCTTCCCCTACCCGTTCATCCCGAATGGTGGATGGACTCTGAACTCGGACGCCACCTATCAGGTCGTGCGCAACCGATGACCAGACGCAAAAACCCACGCGGCCAGTCGATGGTCGAGTTCGCCCTGATCTTCCCGATCTTCATCCTCCTACTGGTCGGCATCTTCGACCTGGGC
>JBDTMU010000177.1:0-3235 GCA_039934115.1 Chloroflexota bacterium
CATGAGGGCACGCTGAGGCCCATGAGATCCCAGACGGAGTAGTACGGCGTCACGACCTCCACACGTTTCGAGGCAGGCACCGCCCATTGACCGGCCGCCTGGACACCGACGTACGCCCGCCCGTCGATAGAGGTCCACGTCTCGACGGCCACCTCCACGCTCCCGTCGAACGCAGTTGCAATACGGGGTGCGAGCAGCACCATGGCAGCGCTCAGACAGAAGCTGGCAAGCAGCAGACTGACGAATCGGTTCATTCGATTGCACCGTAACCGTCAACGAGCCAGGTGCCGCTCACCAGGACCAACCCCGCCTCGACGCGCTTTTCCGGCAGAACCATCGGTGTCTCAAGGGGTTCGCCGGTCTCCAAGTCGATGTCGTATCCGCCCTCGCGCAAGGTGAACCGAACGGTTGCCCGGGTGCCCTCGATCGTCACTTGGAAGTCGCCCAGTTCCATGACCGTCACGACCGATGCCTTTCCTAGGCCGCGCTGGCCTTCCAGGAAACCGGCAGCCGTTAGGTAGGCCGACGAGTCGGTTCCGTTGACGAACGGCTCGACGATCGATGGGTCATCGGTCCTGCGCGCCTCGCCGAGTGCCTGGTAGAAGGCTCGGACCGCGGACTCCGGTGTTGATCCGGGCACCGCAGAACTGCTCGCTGAGGACGCACCTGGGCGCGGCGACGGCGAGCCATCGAGGGCGCCTGGTCCGCGTCCCAGCAGCAGGATGGCGATGACGACGCCGAGGGCGACCAGGATCGACAGTGCGGCGAGGACCGGTAGGCGCCAGCGACCGAGGCGATCGAGCGTCATGTCCTCACCGCCGCCGAGCCGGAAATCGTCAGGTTCACGACCGGACCGAGCCCGATCAGGTTGAGGAGGGGGACGCGGGTCGGCACGACGGCTCGGATCGAGACCGTGGGCACCTCGACCACGGCGCCGCTGATCGGATCGCGCTCGCCAGCGGCGACCACAGCCACCTCCGCAGCGGAGGCGATGGCGGCGGCGGACACCGGCAGGTTGCCAATGGTCGCCAGATTGCGAGCCAGGTACTCGCGAGCGAGGCGGTCCGCCTCGGCCACCACCAGCTGGGGCGGCTCACCGCGCGCGAGCGCATCGAAGTCGAGGGCCTGCGTGGCGGTCAGTGCCGCCATGTCGAGTTGGGCCCGGATCCGGCTTCTCGCGCCCTCCAGGGTGCCGACCGTCAGCACGAGCGCGAGCACCAGCATCAGGATTGGGAAGAGCAGCACCGCGTACAGGGCCACCTGACCGCGCTCGCTCCCGTGACGCCCGCTCGTCACCGTGTCACCTCGCTGCGCGTCACGAATTCGCCGCGGAGTGGCACCGCCCAGTTGCCGGCGAAGGGGATCCCCGCCTGCTCGGCGACCTCCACGCGCACCCGGATTGGCTCACCCCAACCAGCCACGGATGGCTCGACCACGACCACGGCCCGAGTCGGGTCGATGCCCCCATCGGACAGCTCAGTGGCGATTCGCTCGCGCACCGATGCTCCGTCGCCGCCGATCACCGCAGCCTGCCGCGCACCGGCCGCCGCCGCGGCGTCGACCACCAGCCGCGTGTGCTCCAGCCGGCCGAAGACGACGACTGCCAGCAGGATCGGCACGAGCACCAGCGGCACGACCAGGACCGCCTCGACGGTGGCCAACCCGCGCTGCGACCCGTGGAGCAGGTGGCGGCGCATCAGTTCGACAGCAGCTCGGTCACCAGCTCGCCGATCTTCTGCACCAGGCCCTGATTCCAGGCCAAGATGCCGGCGGCCAGGACGACGAGGATGATCCCGGCGCCGATGACGTACTCGAGCGTCGTCAGCCCGGCCTCGCTCGAACGGAGGCGAGCCATCGTGCCGGCCGACAGGCGGCCCACTAGACGCCGCACGCTTTCTTCCATTGCTTGCCTCCTTCTCACAGTCGACCAAGGGTTGCGATGAACATGGGCAACACCACGAGCAACATGAACTCGGGCAGATAGATGCCGGCCAGGATGGCGGCCAGCTTGGGCTGGACCGTGGAGGCCGCTCCCAGCAGGCGATTACGCTCGTTCTCGCGAAGGCTCCGCTCGGTTGCCTTCAGCGTCTGCACGACGCCCTTGCGACTGATGTGGCGCGACTGCCCAAGCGCGGAGGCAAGCTCATCGAGCTCCTCCAGATCGTTCGTCAGGGCCACGTCGCGCAGACCCTCGTAGAGGTCGGCGCCCGCGCCATAGGCCCCTACCGCGCGACGCAGCTGGCTGGCCAGCAGATTGCTGCCGCCCGAGCATTCTTCGAGCGTCTCGGTCGCCTCGGTCAGGGCGTATTCGAGGGGGTGCCGCTCGGCCAGCGGGCGAGCCAGGGCCAGGAAATCGGGCAGTTCGCGCAGCAGCTGTTGCTTGCGACGCCGGGCACGCCAGCCGAGGTACTCGGTCGGAAAGAGGTAGGCCAGGTAGGCGAGGACGAGGCCCAGGATCAGCGCGCCACCGAACAGCGGGGTGAACGCCAGCGCGAGAACCAGCACACCGGTCGCGGCGACCAGCTTGGCGGCGTACACCTCGGCGGGCGAGAAGAGGGCTGGGTCCAGACCGGCGCGCACGATGAGGCGCTCGTCGACCTGCCGCTGCAACCCCGGCAGGCGTTCCGCCAGGCGGCTAGCCACGGGCGCCAGCACGCGCTCCCACACCGGTCGTTCGGCGACCACCAGCCGCTGGTAGCGGTGGCGCGGCAGCGCCACCGCCCGGATCGCCTCCGCACGCTGCGGAGATCCCAGCGCGGGGCCGAAGAGCACCATCAGCAGGCTGAAGCTGGCGACGAAGGTAGCGACCGCGCCCAGCAGCTCCATCGGTTCATGCCTCCAGGCGTGCCACACGCAGCGAGAGCCAGATGCCGGCGACCTCGAGCAGCGCCGCGGCGGGCAACAGCACGAAGCGACCCAGCGCGGTGTCGGTGACGGGGGCGACCAGCTCGGGATTGACGACCAGCAAGTAGGCGAATAGGAGCGGGATGACGACGGCCAGGATCAGGGCCTGGATCCGCAGGCCGCGGCTTTCAGCGGCCGCCTGCCGCGCGATGGCCTGGTTGGTGCTCGCCGCCTCGCCGATCTGGGCCAGCAATTCGGCCGCGGCCGAGGCCGGCTGGTGGGTCCGGCTCAACACGAACAACGCGTCATACACGAGCGCCAGGTTGCGGCCGGCCTGGCGCCGCCGGATGGCGGAGATGGCCTCGGGCGGCGGCTCGGCCGCGAAGTAGCG
>JBDTMU010000178.1:0-3184 GCA_039934115.1 Chloroflexota bacterium
CCGTTGTAGGATCTTGCGCATGGCACGTTCAATGTGGCGCGGCGCGATCCAGTTCGGGCTGGTGACCATCCCCGTCAAGCTCTATTTGGCGACCGAGACGGGCGGGATCGGCTTCAACATGCTGCACAAGACCGACCTGAGCCGCATCCAGATGAAGGTCTACTGCCCCACTGATGACGAGGTCATCTCGCGCTCGGACACGGTGCGCGGGTACGAATGGGCAAAGGGGCGCTACGTGGTGGTGACCGATGAGGACATCGAGTCGGTGCCGCTCAAGACGGTCCGTGCCATCGAGATCGAGATGTTCGTCGACGCGCATCGCGAGGGGCAGGGTGTCGAGTTCGTCAAGCAGGCCTACTACCTGGAGCCGGATCCGATCGGTCGCAAGGCCTTCGAGCTCCTCCGGCAGGTGCTGGCCGAGCAGGGCAAGACCGCCATCTGCAAGATCGTGCTCAAGGACCGCGAACAGCTCGCCGCCCTGAACCCGTACACCAAGACCATGCTGTTGACCACCCTGCACTGGCCGGATGAGATCCGTTCCCTGGAGGAGCTGAACATCCCGGACGAGGAGATCGAGGTCAAGCCGGCCGAGCGCAGGATGGCCGAGCAGCTGGTCGCCTCGATGACCGGGGAGTTCAAGCCGGAGGAGTACAAGGACAACTACCGCGAGGCGCTGATGGCGGTGATCGAGGCCAAGGTCGCGGGAGAGGCACCGGCGCCGGCTCAGAAGGTCGAGCCGACTCGCATCGGCGACCTGATGGCCGCCCTCGAGGCGAGCGTTGCCAGCGCGCGCGAGGCACGGCGTGAGGGTGCCGCGGCCAAGGGCAAGGAGGCTCCCGCTGCGAAGGCTGCCGCGAAAGCTCCCGCCAAGGTCGCGAAGGCCCCAGCGAAGGCCGCGAAGTCCCGGAAGGCGGCGCACGTCGAAGAGGCCGCGCGGCCGCGCCAACGCAAGAGCGCCTAGCCCTTCGCGTGTCGGCAGAGCAGCTTCCGCTCCCGGTCCCGCCAAGCAGCGACTCGCCCGCTCGACGCCTGCCGTCCCGCATCTCCCTGATGCAGGCGACGGTGGTGGACGCCCCGTTCGACGACGCTGGCTACCTCTTCGAGCCGTGGTGGCCCGGGGCCCGTGCGATCGCGTTCTGCGAGCACGGCAGCCTGCGCCTGCAGGTCGCCGGCTTGGCCGACGCCCTGGCAGCCTTCCCGGAGCTCATGCCGATGCCCGAGCAGCTGGCCGAGGATGGGGTCGTACTCGACGGGACGCTGCTGGTCCTGGATGACGCGGGACGCCCGGATCCAGAGCTGCTGCGGTCCAGGCTGGCGGGAGAGGGCCGCCCAGGTCGCCCTGCCTACGTCGCTGGCGATCTGCTGTGGAGCGGTGGCCAATCCGTGGCGGCGAGGTCGTTCGGAGTCCGTCGTCGCTGGCTCGAGGCGATCCTGACCCCCGGGGATCGGGTCACGGTGGGGCGCGCCTACGTCGGCGACGGGACGCTGGTGGCCGAGGCGCTGGCAGCCCTCGGCATCGATGGCCTTTCGGCACGGCAGCTGAGCGCGCGACATCGGGCCGGCCCGGCCGGCGATGCGTGGCTGCGCGCGTCCCTGCTCGCCCCGGAGCCACGTCCGCGCCCGACGCTGGCGCTCATCCTCCGCCTTCCGCTGGGTGACTGAGGCCCGGCCTCAGGCCCCGGGCAACATCGCCAGCGCTCGTTCGAGCTTGCTCGCCGGATCGGGGACGAGGTCGTCGACCGCTGACAGCGCCACTGAGAGCGGCACGTGCTCGAAGCCCGTGGCCAGGGCCCCTGGGTCCAGCTCGAGCTCGACCACCGCCATGCGGCCGATCTCGATCCCGTCATGCACGACCCGCACCCGGTCGAGGGAAAGTTCGCCGATCCGGGTTCCCTCCACGCTCACGGCTCGTTCGGTGCGTTCCTGCTCGAGGCTGAATCGCTCCACCAGGGCGGCGCCGGCAGTCATGGCCAGCAGCAGGTCACGCGCCGGCGAGGGCGGCCAGGCGGGCGGCTCGAGATCGGGATCCGCAGGGCCCTCGACCTCCGCCCGACGGTGAAGCAGGTCGCCGGCCGCATGCTCGGCGGGCCCCTTCAGGGAGACGATCGTCCGCCCATCGCGCGATCGCAGCCGGCACGCCCAGCGAGCAGCGGCGAGGCGCAGGTCGGGTGTGTCGACGTATCGGTCCACTTCGGCAACCGTCCGGGCGAGGCCGAGGCGCGCAGGGCCGAGCACCTCGGCGCTTGCCAGCTCCTCCAATGGCCGCTCCGTCAGGGCGGTGTATTTGAGCTCGGCTTCGACTCGCGACGAGGTCACGCCTCGTAGCGCGCAGCCGCGCCGCGAAGCGCCCTCGCAACCGCGTCACGCAGCTCAGGCGGCTCGAGCACCTCGACACCATCGCCCCAGGAGAGGATCCAGGGTCGGATCTCGACGATCCCCGCCACCGTCACGGCCAGCTCGACCCCGCCATCGGGCAGCTCGGTGAGCTGTTGCGAGCGGTGCCAGACCGCCTCGCGCACGCGGTGGGCGACGGAGGCCTCGAATCGGAGGCGGACGTCGGCGGTGGCGGTCGTGTCCGACGACCAGATCCCCCACGAGTGGGCGAGCCATCGGTCCGGGTCGAAGTCGTCGGGGATCTGGTAGCGATCGGCGGTCAGCGTGGAGCTGCTGATCCGCTCCACCTTGTAGGTTCGCATCGCGTTCACCGTCTCGTCGAAGCCGATCAGGTAGACGCTTCGCCCGGCCGCATCGGGCTCCAGGAAATACGGATGCACGCGCGCGCTGCGGCGCTCGCCCTCGCCGGGTTCGTACTCGAATTCGACGACGCGACCATCCGCCCAGGCCTGGGCGACGTGGGCGAAGTTGCGCACAAACTGGTCGTTCGCCTCCGCCTGGCCGACCGTCAGCATCGTGGCCGCGACGTGTCGTGCGATCGGCTGGGGAAGGAGATCGGCGAGCTTGGTGAACGCGCTGACGACCGCCTGGTCGTACGCATCGGACCAGCGCGCGATCAGGCGCGACGCCAGGAAGAGGACGACCGCCTCGGGGAGCGAGAGGTGGAGTGGCGGCAGGAAGTACTTCTTCTCGATCCCGTAACGGCCCTTGCCCGCCTGGAAGATCGGCATCGCGAGCTCTTCCTCGAGGGCCTTGATGTCGCGATAGACGGTTCGGGTGGTCATGCCGG
>JBDTMU010000179.1:0-3176 GCA_039934115.1 Chloroflexota bacterium
CGCTGACGATATTGACCCGCACTTCGGCGGTGTTCAGGCGCTCGAGCGCGTGGCGAATGGCGCCCAGCGACCCCTGCACGTCGGTCTTCAGCACCACCCGCAGCTCCTTGACCTCCGAGGCCTGGATCTGGGCGCTGATGTCCTCGAGCGTGAATGCAGCCTTCCCATCGGCCGAGGTCGCAGCCTGCTCGATCGCCTCGGCCATGTCGCGCGCCGTCTTCTCGTCCGGCACCACGCGCAGGATGTCGCCCGCCTCGGGCAGGTCGGTGATGCCGATGATCTCCACCGCCGTCGCCGGCCCGGCCTCCTTGACTCGCTTGCCGGCCGCGTTCTGGAGGGCGCGCACCCGTCCGAAGGTGCGCCCGACCGTCACCACGTCGCCGATCTTGAGCGTGCCGGTCTGCACCAGCACGGTTGCCACGTTGCCGCGTCCCTTGGCCACCTTCGACTCGATGATGGTGCCGATCGCGGGTCGGTTCGGATTGGCCTTGAGGTCCTGCAGGTCGGCGACCAGCAGGATCATCTCCATCAGGTCGTCGAGCCCCGTCTTCTGCTTGGCAGAGACCGGCACCGCGATCACGTCGCCGCCGAATTCCTCGACCAGGACCTTGTTGTCGGCCAGCTCCTGCTTGACCCGGTCGGGGTTGGCATCGGGCTTGTCGATCTTGTTGATGGCCACGATCATCGGCACCCGGGCGGCTCGAACGTGGTCGATCGCCTCCTTGGTCTGGGGCATGACGCCGTCATCGGCGGCCACCACGATGATGGCGATGTCGGTCACCTGGGCGCCGCGGGCGCGCATGGCGGTGAACGCCTCGTGCCCGGGCGTGTCCAGGAAGACGATCCGCCTGCCGTTGTGCTCGACCTCCGAGGCGCCGATGTGCTGCGTGATGCCACCCCGCTCCGCGGTCGCGACGCTGGTGCTGCGAATCGCGTCGAGGAGACTCGTCTTGCCATGGTCGACGTGGCCCATGATCGTCACGATCGGGGCGCGGGTGACGAGGTCCGCGGCCTCGTCCTCCGTAAACAGGACCCGCTTGCCGGCCCCCTCCTCCTCGCTGCCGGGCGCCACGATCTCCTGCTGGGAGGCCGTCTCGGCGGCCGCCCGCTGCGCTGCACCGCGCTCGACTGTCTCGATCCCCAGCTCGCCGGCGACCAGCGAGGCGGTGTCGAAGTCGATCGACTGGTTGATGGTGGCGAAGATGCCGTTGCGGATCAGCTCCTTGATGACATCGGCGTGGCTGACAGTCAGCGCGGCGGCCAGGTCCGTGACCGAGACCGACGAGGGCAGCTCGACGGGCGGGCCCCCTCGCGGCACGACCGGCTGCGTCTCGACCGCGAGGCCGCCTTCCGGCCCGCCGTCCCGGCGCCGCTGCGGTCGCGGGCCACGTCGCGGCTGGTACCTACGCGGAGGCATGCATCACCTCCGCGAGGATCTGCTCTGCCGCGACCGAGCCACCCAGCGCGCGCCGGATCCCCTCGGTCAGGCGCTGGGGATCACGGCAGGCCGCCTGGTCGCACAGATAGGTCCCGCGTCCGGGCGCCTTGCCAGTGGGATCGACCATGACCGCTCCATCCGCACGGCGGACGACGCGGGTCATGGATCGCTTGGGATGCACCTCGCGACAGACCGCGCAGGTCCGCTGCGGCTGGTGCTCAGGCCTCCGCTTCGGCATCGACCGGCGCCTCCTCGGGGGTTGCGCCGCCATCCGGAGCGCTGCCGTGCGCGGCGGCCGCGGTGGCGACTCCGGCGTCGGATCGAATATCGATGCGCCATCCGGTGAGCTTGGCGGCGAGGCGGGCGTTCTGGCCCTCCTTGCCGATCGCCAGCGAGAGCTGGCGCTCCGGGACGACCACGTTGGCGATCTTGTGCTCCTCGTCGATTCGCACGTTGAGGACCTCTGCCGGCGAAAGCGCCTCGGCCACGAACTGCGCGGGATCCTCGTTCCACAGGACGACGTCGACCTTTTCGCCGTTGAGCTCGGCCACGATCGCCTGGATCCGCGCTCCGCGCTGGCCCACCGCCGCTCCCTTGGCGTCGACCCCGACCTGGCGGCTCTCGACGGCGACCTTGGAGCGGCTGCCCGCCTCGCGGGCGATGCCCCGGATCACGACCGTCCCGTTGTAGATCTCGGGGATCTCCATCTCCATGACGCGGCGCAGGAACCCGCGGTGGGTGCGGCTGACGACCAGGACAGGGCCGCGTGTCGTGCGACGCACTTCCAGGACGTAGACCTTCAGGTGCTGGCCGATGCGGTAGTGCTCGCCGGGGAGCTGCTCGCTGACGGCCAGGACCGCCTCGACGCCCTTGCCGAGGTCGAGCACGACCGCCTGGTCCGTGGTGCGATGCACGACGCCGGTCATGATCTCGCCCTCGCGGCTGGCGTATTGGCTGTAGACCACGTCGCGCTCTGCCTCGCGCAGGCGCTGGCGGTAGACCTGGCCCGCGGTCTGGGCCGCGATGCGACCGAGCTGGGCCTGGGTCACGTTCTCCGGGACGCGGACCTTGGCGCCGACGCCGGTGGTGGGATCGATCTTCTGAGCCGCACCGACCAGCATCTGGAGCTCGGGATCCTCGACCTCGTCCGGCGTCGCGACGACCTCGTACTCGCGGTAGACGCTGATCTGGCCGGTCTCAGGGTCGACGCGCACCACCACGTTCTCGGGGGCGTCGGCATTGCGGCGATATGCGGATTCGATCGCCTGTTCCAGGGTCTCGATCAGAATCTCCTGGGGAACGCCCTTCTCAGCGTTCAGCTGGAGCAAGGCTCCGATGAAGTCCCGGTTCACATCCGCACCTCGCCCCTGCGGGGCAGAAACAAAAACGTGGGACTGGCGAACCGACCCACGTTGCACTCATGATCAGTATCGAATTGTGGTCCGCTCGAACGGTCCGCGAAACCGCCCGGAGTATAGCAGCCGAGGCAGGCTCCCGCCACCCGGCGGGAGCCTGCCTGACGGTCAGCCGCCGATCAGATTTGCGACGTCCCGGATCGAGATGAGGATGACCAGCACGATCAGGACCATGAAGCCGGTCAGGTAGACCAGCGCCTCCCGCTCGGCCGGCAGGCGTCGCCGCCGGACCGCCTCCACGACCGTTACCGCGATCCTGCCACCGTCAAGCGGCGGGAAGGGAAGGATGTTGAGGACGGCCAGGTTGACCGACAGGATGCCGA
>JBDTMU010000180.1:0-3147 GCA_039934115.1 Chloroflexota bacterium
GTCCGGGTAGAAGTAGTTCTTGCGCTCGAAGCGGACGGCGGTGGTCTGGATCTCGCAGTCGAGCGCGAGGCCGGTGAGCATCACCAGCTCCACCGCTTTCCGGTTGATGACCGGCAATGTGCCGGGCATGGCCATGCAGATTGGGCAGGTGCGGGTGTTCGGCTCGTCCTTCTCACCGGGCGGTGGCGCGGTGGCGCAGGAGCAGAACATCTTGGATTCGGTGCGCAGCTGGGCATGCACCTCGATCCCGATGACCGTCTCGTATCTCGTGCTCACCGCCATGCCGCGATTGTAGGTGCGGCTTGGCGGTGGCGGCGGAGGTGGTGGCGGCAGCGCCAGGGGGCCTCCTCTGTGTCAGGGCGGCTCCTGCTGCACGAACGCACGACTGCAGCGCCACGGCCGGTGCCGATCGAGTGTGATCAGCCGATGGTCAGTACGACCAATGAGGCACCGATTTGTCGCGCCAGGTGGTCAGCAGGGCTGCCCGGCCGCACGCCTGACTCGTTGAACGGCCCCGAACGACCGGTGACTGTCCAGCGCGACAACTGGGTGATCAGCCTGGCCGACGCGTCATTCGGCCACGGCCGCGCCGACGCCCGCCTCGTGAAGGACGAGCTCAGACGCCGCATCGAGGGGTGATGAGGTGAGTCCGTGCCGAGTGACCATCAAGGATGTAGCCGCTCAGAGGAGGCCGGGGAGCCTCTCCGACAGCCGCAAGGCCAGCATGATGGTGATGATGTGCGGGAATCCGGACGGGGCATCCGGGATGACCGATGCGTCGATGACGCTCAGGCGCTCGACCCCGTGCACCCGACCCATCGAATCAACGACATCGCCGCCGTCCGGCGAAGGCCCCATGCGGCAGGTGCCGACGACGTGCGGGATCGAGTAGGCGTTCTCCTGGACGCGGCGGCGCAGCTCGGCGGCTGACGTCGGCTCGGGCGGGGCAGCCTCCTTCGAGAGCGCCCTGATCTCCGGCCGGTTGGCCAGGTCCAGGCCGAGCAGGTAGCCCTCTTCCAGCCGCTCCACGTCGGCGGCCTCGCGGACGCCGGGAAGCGTGATGCGCGGGGTGGTCGTTGGATCTGCCGAGCGCAGCCGAATCGAGCCCCTGGATTCCGGCTTGAGCAGGATGGGGTCGAGGTAAAACGCCGGCTCATCGCCCTGCGGGTCCTGCGCCCAGAACATCATGTCCGGAGGGCCGCCGCTCGCGGCCTTCGAGCTGCGAAATGTCGCGATCGAGTGCAGGACGGGGCCGGCCGTGGCCGCGCCTCGCCAGCCGGAGTCGAGGTCGACCGCGGGGTGATCGGACAGGTTGGCGCCGACGCCGGGAAGGTCGACTCGCGGTTCAATGCTCACCGCCGCCAGATGCTGGGCCGGCCCGATCCCCGACCGCATGAGGATCGTCGGCGAGCCGTAGGTTCCCGCCGCCAGCACGACCCACTCGGCGCGGATCTCGGTCCCGTCGGCGAGCAGGACGCCCGCGGCCCGGCCCGCGTCCACAAGGACGCTGGCGACCAACGAGTCTGCGCGGACGGCCAGGTTCGGCGGCTGGCGATCCGGCCGAAGGTAGGCATCGGCCGATATGACGCGAACGCCATCGCGTGAGCTCATCGGCATCGGTCCAGCACCGATGGCATCCGGCCTGTTGTGGTCGTGCACCCGCGGGAAGCCGAGCGCGTCGAATGCGTGCAGCGCGGCCTCATGAATCTCGGACGGTCGGAACTCTGGGTAGCGCGTGATCGGGATCGGTCCATGCTCGCCATGCCATTTGCGGTCGCCGAACTCGGCGTCCGCCTCGACGTGCCGGAAGGTGGGCAGCACGTCCTCGAATCGCCAACCCGGGTTACCCCGCGCCGCCCAGGCATCGAAGTCGGTGGCGGCGCCACGAACCGCGAAGCGGGTCAGCCATGAGGTGCCGCCGATGAGCCGTCCGCGACGCAGCGGGCTGGCCGCTCCCGCGCCATCCGGCTCCGACTCAAAGCCCCAGTCGGGCAGCGTCGGCATGCGCCAGCCGTCACGGAATTCCGGTGGGACCGCGCCTCGCAGGTCGGGCCCGGCCTCGAGGAGAAGGATCGATCGCTCGGTCGATTCCGCCAGGCGGCTCGCAACCACGCAGCCCGCGGCACCACCTCCGACGACCACGATGTCAGTCTCGTTTCGCACGCTCGGAAGCGTAGCGCCGGTGCGCGGGATGACGCATCGTCAATGCCGGATTCAGACGACCGCCGCGCTATAGGGCCTGAGAGGGTCCGAAGGTGCCTTCCTGCAGGATGGGGGCCGCATCTGAGGGTGGCGAGACCGATTCCCGGCGAGAAGGCGGCCCTCATCTGAATCTGCCAACTTGCTCGCCGGATGCGACGCAGCGACTATCCTCAGCACCATGAAGATCGGCGAGTGGGATTCCCTGGGACGGTCGCGTGCCATCCTGCAGCACCACCTGGGTGAGCTGGGGGCCGTCGAGATCGCGGCGCACGTGACCCTCAACCCGGACAACGGTCGGCTGCGGATCCTGATCGCGACCGACATGGGCCTGCTCGACTACCACTACCAGCCGGCGGGTGCGGACCCGGAGGGGCCCTGGTCGCTCCGTGGCGAGCTCCATCGATGGGCCAGCGTGCACGGCCTGCGCCTCCAGACCGATGCCCAGGTCGAGGAGCAGGACGACACCGTCGATGCGCGCTGGATCTGGCGGCTCATCGCCGAGGAACCCAGGATCGACCTGACCGCCGAATCGAACACCACAGTCGGCGAGCGCTCGCCGTGGGCGGTCCTGCCGCTGGCGACGGCCTGCATGGCGAACGCCGGCTGACAAAGCGGCTGACGAAGCCGCTACCCGTTGCGCGCGGTCAGGTAGAGCGTTCCGAAGGGGATGTGGAGCAGGCCATCGGGGCCGACCGGCGTGGCCGCCAGCAGGTCGGCCGAGAGGGCCGCGAAGCGCTCGTCGCTGAGGGCTCGGCTGGCGACGGAACGGGAGCCGGTGCGCATCCAGCGCTCGAAGGAGTCCGGGCCGGCCAGGCGGATGGTGGTAGCGGGATCGGGCTCGACCGTGGCATGCCGCCACCCGGCGGCGCGTGCCCAGGCCAGCAGCTTGCCGCGGGTTGGCACCTCGACGCGACGCAGCAGGCCGTGGCGCCGGTAGATCGGGTC
>JBDTMU010000181.1:0-3139 GCA_039934115.1 Chloroflexota bacterium
CTGGCGGTCGGGGTGCTGCTCGCTCCTCGCTCCGGCCTTGAGACTCGGCGCCTGGTCCGCGAGCGCGCCGATCGCCTCCTGAACGACCTGCTCGACGCCGCCACGCTCGGCGCGTTCGACTCCGGCGCCTCGCAGCTGGACGAGGGCGAGGCGACGACTGCAAAGACCGGCAACGGACGCACCCGCAACCGGGCCGCGACCCCTGCCCAGGCCTAATCCACCGCCGGCCCGAACCTGCGCAGCCGCGTCGACGAGACGCGGCTGTCGTGTTTCCAGCCTGAACCGATGAACTGGCTCCGCCTCCGTTGCCGCGGCCGCGCAACCTCGCCCATGCCTGCCGACGAGGGGCTGGATGCGGCGCGGGCGCGGATGGTGCAGCAACAGATCGCGTCGCGTGGCCTCAAGGACCCGGAGCTGCTGCGCGCCTTCGCGACGGTGCCTCGTCACCTGTTCGTGGAGGTGGGCAGCCCGTATGCCGATGAAGCGCTGCCACTCCCCGCTGGACAGACGATCTCGCAGCCATACATCGTGGCGCTGATGACCGACGCGGCCCGGCCAGCCGACGGTTGGTACGGAGCGCGGGTGCTGGAGATCGGAACCGGGAGCGGCTACCAGGCCGCGATCCTCGCCGAGCTTGGGGCGGAGGTGATCAGCGTGGAGCGGCACGCAGAGCTCTCCGAGTCGGCGGGCCGACGGCTGGCGGACGCGGGCTACGAGGGCGTGCGGCTGGTCGTCGGCGACGGCACTCACGGCTGGCCGGCGGGAGCGCCGTACGACGCGGTGATCGTGACCGCCGCCGGTCCATCGGTCCCAAAGCCGTTGCTCGATCAGCTGTCGCCGGAGGGCGGGAAGCTGGTGATGCCGGTTGGGACGCGGGTGCATCAGGAGCTCACCGTGGTGGAGCGACGGGGCGAGAACCTGATCCCCTCCCTTCGGGATCCCGTGGTGTTCGTGCCGCTGATCGGGGAGCACGGGTTCGGAGAGTAGATCGTCCGTCCTGTTCCTGGTGCTCATTACTCATGGTGCTAGTACAGCACCGCTGCACTCGAAATGGGGTCACAGGGACCTGCCAGGACCTCCTGTGAGTACATACGGTGCTGAAACGAGGTCTGTTGACCCACGGACGCCCCCAAACAGCACGCCACGTACTAACCCTGGCGACCGGCGTGAAGGTCAGAGAGGCGGAATCTCGAAGGCGGCGCGGTATTCTCGCGCTAGGGAGTCGATAGCGATCCCGCGCGGGATCGGGAGGGGCCATGGTCAGGCGGGCAGTCACGTGGGCGAGCATTGCCATCGTCGTGGCCGAGGCGCTCTTCATCGTCATTGCCGGCGCCGGCAACGACGCTCACGCGTACTACTCGGCCGACCTGGCGGCGCCGTACGTCCATGGCATCGCCAAGACCCCCGATGCCTACCTGTACTCGCCGGCGTTCATCCAGGCGCTGGCACCTTTCCGCCTGTTGCCGTTCGAGGTGTTCTGGCTTCTCTGGGTGGCGATGGAGGTGGGGATCCTGGTCTGGCTCACGGGGCCGATGATCGCTGCGGTGCTTCTGCTGCCGACCCCGTTCTCGCCTGTGTTCACCGAGATCTGGTACGGCAACATCACGATGCTGTTGGCCCTGGTATTGGTGCTCGGACTGCGCTACCCGGCACTGTGGTCGTTCATGCTCCTGACCAAGGTCACACCCGGCGTCGGCCTGCTCTGGTTCGCGGCGCGCGGTGAGTGGCGCAAGCTGATGGTAGCGCTCGTCGTCACTGGCGGCATCGTGGCGGTCTCAGCTGCAATGGCGCCGCATCTCTGGGGCGACTGGGCCGATGTTCTTTTCATCAACGCCACCCGCCAGCCCGCTGATAGCGCGGTACGCCTGCCGCCCCTGGGCTGGCGTCTCGCAATCGCCTCGGTCATCGTGGTCGTCGGCGCGCGCCGCAACGATCCCCGATTCCTGCCGCCAGCCGTCATCCTGGCGCTGCCGGTGTTCTGGTTCCAGTCGATGAGCCTGCTGGTGGTGTGGGTCTGGCAGCTGCGCAACCGCGCTCAGATCGGTCCCGCCAAAGCCCCTCGCGAAGGCAGCGACATCGCTGAGGCGGCGGCCCCCGATTCGGGGAGTAGCTGAGGGGCAGGGCTTACCAATGGGTTTGGTAACGCCGCGCGGTGCTAGAGAGGCGGGACCTCGAGGGCAGCGCGGCCCGCGGGCTGGTCGGCGGCGTGGACGTGACGCGCAGCGGCACTCGGGGGCAGGGCGCCGGCGCGGACCAGCTCCTCGTCGTAGATGGCCTCGATCTGCCGGACCATCGCATCCAGGCTGAAGCGGGCCTCGACCGTGGCGCGGCCGGCCTCGCCCATCCGGGCCCGAAGCTCGGGAGAGCAGGCGAGGCGGATGCAGGCCTCGGCCAGCGCGGCGGGATCGGCCGGTGGGACGAGGAGGCCGTCAAGCCCGTTGGTCACGACCTCTGGGATGCCGCCCACCGCGGAGGCCACCACCGGCTTTCGACGGGCCATGGCTTCGAGGATCGAGATCCCCTGGGCCTCGCGCAGGGATGGGAGGACGGCCACGTCGATCTCGCCGGTGATGGCGGCGACGTCCTCGCGGCGGCCGGTGAAGACGATCCGATCGCCAACCGGCCCCGGCAGGGAGGCGGCCAGCTCGCGCAGGTCTCCCTCGAGTGAGCCCTCGCCCACGATCACCAGCCACGTCTCCGGCGCGCCGCGCAGGATGGCCGGCATGGCCTCGATCAGGTATCGGTGCCCCTTCTCCGGCTCGAGGCGCGCGACGACGCCAAGCAGTGGCGCACCGAGCGGGATCCCAAATTCGCGACGCAGCGCGCAGGCGGCCACCGGGAGGTCGAATCGGGCCAGGTCCACCCCGTTGGGGACAACGGTGAACGAGGCTGCGCCGCGGCCCTCGGCGCGGACCTTCTCCAGGATGGAGGCGGACGGCACGATCAATTGGTCCATGACCGGGGTCAGGGCGGCCAGCGTGGCCACGTCCTCCGGCGAGCGGACGCGCGACGAGTGAACGGTGGCCATCACCACCGCCGTGCCAGCGGCCAGTGCAGCCCGCGCCCCAATCACCTCCGCGCGGTACATGTGCGCGTGCAGGAGGTCGATCTCGTTGCGCACCAGGTATGCGGTCAGCTC
>JBDTMU010000182.1:0-3127 GCA_039934115.1 Chloroflexota bacterium
GCTGGCGCAACCCTTCAGCTACGCCGATTCGTCGATCGTGGTGGCTGACGAGCGCAATGCCCCGATCCCCGCCATGGGAAGCGTCGCTCCCGATGGCCCGTGCAGGTCGCTCGACCAGGCAGACGTGAAGCGCCTGCGGGAGCTGTTCGGGAACGAGTTCGTTGTGCTGCTGATGATCGGCTCGCCGCGAGAGGCCGCCGCCGCCGCGATCCGCGCCTCCCGGCTGGCCTGGCCGGCGCCGTGCCGGATCGTCGCCATCGGCCCGGATGGACCACTCGCAGGCGTGACTGTGCTGGATGACACCGAGGGCGAGATTCGGCAGGCCTATTCCGAGGCCGGGTCATCGGCCTATCTGATCCGACCCGATGGACACCTGGCGGCATGGATTCCGCTCAAGCGAGCCGACGCGGTGGACGCGCTGCCCGGGCTCCAGGCGATCGCCATCGGGGGCTGACCGGCTGCCACAGCCCCGATCGCGGACAGCGTGTGGATAACTCTGGGAGGTTGGCCAGAAACTGTGGATAACCCCCCTTGTGTGCCCCTGCCGGCGGCTGGCATGCTAGGGGCGTCCCGGAGGGGCAGCTGGCCGACTGGAGATTACATCAACGGTCGCCGCGGTTCCTTCGGGACTCTTTTTATGCCCGAAGGGTCAGGCCACTGGGATGGGCTGCAGCCGCAGGCTCCACGCGCGCACGGGCTCCTCCCGTCCCTTGACCTGCAGTTCGCGGGCCACCCAGGTCCCGCCCGGCTCCGACGTCGGCGGCTCGCTGAAGCTCAGCTCGTCGCCGCCGACGATCAGTTCGCCGGCGACTGCCGCCTCGCCGAGCCGATGCGCCACATTCACCGCGTCGCCGACCGCGGTGAATCCCGTGACCTCGTCGGTCGGGCCTACGAATCCGGTGAAGGCCTGGCCGGTGTTGAGCCCGATCCCGATGGGCAGCTCTGCTTCGCGAAGGATGCGCTTGGCGGCGCTCAGGCCGTGCTGCGCATGCAGCTTCTCGGTGAACGATGGAATGAAGAGCGCCATGACGCCGTCCCCCAGGAACTTGTCGATGATGCCGCCCTCGTCCCGAACGGCATCCGTCACCAGCGAATAGAAGCGACCGAGGAGCACCGAGAATTCGGAGGCCGATGATCGCTCGGCCATTCCGGTCGACCCACGGACATCGGCGAAGAGGACGGTGACCGGGATCTCCGCTCCGCCGCGACCGCGCAGCATCATGCTGAAACACGGGTTGCACAGCTGCGGGTAGCGCTTCGAACGACCGAAGCCAAGCAGGTGCACGATCGGCCCGAAGGGAAGGCCGTACGGTGCGCGGCACACCGGGCATCGGGGGTTGGAGGGGAGCAGGCGGAAGAGGCGCGCCTGTGGAGCCAGGCCCGGCTCGGTCAGGGCTCTGCGCCAGCCCTCCTCCTCCGAAGCGACCCGCGGCATGGGATCAGGCTACCAAATCCCGCGCGGCGCACTCCTCGCGAGCTCAGAAGGCCCAGACGCCCGTCGCGAAGCGTCCAGCGAAGTAGACAAGGCCGCCGATGCTCACCGTCGACAGGAGCACCAGCATCCAGGTCCGAGCGCTGATGAGGGCGAGCGTGACGAAGAGCGGAAAGAGGGTCAGCGCATAGCGCGGGGTCGACAGCAGGAACGAGGTCGACACGAAGAGGAGCATGTTGCCGGCCATCCAGATGAACCACGAGGGCCGGAATCGGAACGCTGCAAAGATGGTTCCGGCCAGGCCGATCCCCACAAACAGCAGCTCCATGAAGCCGTACATCAACTGGTTGTCCGGCTTGTTGCTGCCGAACCAGCCCAACGCGCCGCTGATCGCGTCCCACGGTGCCGCCAGCGACTTGAACCAGTGCTCGTGCTGGATGCGCAGGAACTCGAATGGCGAGCCGTAGATCGTGTAGTTGAGGCCAAGGTAGATCGCGAAGCCCACCCCCACCAGTCCGATGGCCAGCCATTCAACGCGGAGCCTCCGCTCCTCGGGAGGGCGCTGCAGCCACTGGGTGAAGGCCTCGGCCGCGAGGGCGGGGATCAGGACCAGCCCGTTGATCCTGGCCAGCGCCGCCAGCCCACCGAGCGCACCCGCCAGCCACCACCGCTCGGTGCGTGCCGCAAGGAACGACCCCAGCACGAGCGCCATGAAGAGCGCCTCGGTGTAGCCGATGTGCAGGAAATAGGCGGTCGGAAAGATGAGCAGGAACCAGGCCGCACGGAGGGCGACGGAGGCCTCCTCATCGTGCCGCACCAGCCGGTAGAGGAGTGGGGCGACGAACATGGACGCCACCGTCGTGACCACGAATACGCTGACCAGCGGGTCGTCGACGACGACGTTGACGACGCTCGTCAGCCACGGGAAGAGCGGGTAGAAAACGATGTAGAGCGCCAGGTCGTCCGGGTAGATGGAGCGATACCCGTGTGGCCCGATGAGGGCGCTGGAGTCCCCGGCCCGATATCCAAAGACGACCAGGTCCAGGTAATGCGGAGCGTCCCAGCGGCTCCACATGTGCAGGATGTCCCCCGGCGAGTCGATCACCCCGTTGTGGAACGACACGTAGGCGATCGCCCCGACCAGCAGAACGCCCAGCTTGACCGCCCAGGTGAGGGCGATCAGGCGGCGATCGGTGTCGGTGAGCCACGCCATCGCGGCAGTGTACGGGCGAGCCGCCGGGGGCCGCGACGCGCTACCCTCGTCGTGCCACACGGAGGCTTGAGCCATGGATCGACGGCCCGTTTCCACCGCCACGCAGCGTCGCTACGAGGAGATCGCGGCGGGGCTCGCGGGCGCCGGGGTCAAGCCCAGCAGCATGTTCGGGATGCCGACCCTCAAGCGCAACGGCAAGGCGATCGGCGGCCTGTGGGGAGATGCAATGACCTTCAAGCTTGCGCCCGAAGCGCTGGCCGACGCGCTGCGCATCGAAGGCGCGCACCAGTTCGATCCTTCGGGCCTCGGCCGACCGATGAAGGCCTGGGTCGTCGTCCCGCTCGCGAAGTCCGGAGAGTGGGAGAGGCTCGCCCAGCTGGCCCTGGCCGCCAGCGACACCTAGCGAACTCGGCTGGTAGACTGCGCCTCCCATCGGAACCCGGTGGACGGTCGGGGCGTGGCGCAGTTAGGTAGCGCGCATC
>JBDTMU010000183.1:0-3122 GCA_039934115.1 Chloroflexota bacterium
AGAGTCTATGAGTATGCAGATGGGATGCTGGTACGTCAATGCTGCTGGCCGCCGGCGTGGCATGGGTCCCTGGGGCTAGGTCGCTCCGTTGCCGGGCTAGCCCGCCGTGCGCCAGCCGGTGACTCGATCGGCGAGGACCTGGTGAAGTTCCGTCACAGGATCGGGGCGATGGTCATGGGCTGGCGAATGCCCTTCAGTTTTTCAACGCGGCTCGGACCCTGTGCGACATTGGACTCGGTCGCCGCGAGCAGGTCCGCGCTGGCCAGGATCTCGTCCGCGCCGGCCAATGCGGCGATGCGGGCGGCGATGTGCACCCCTCGTCCGGTGTAACCGGCACTGGTTCGACTCACCTCTGCGGAATGGAGGCCGATCCGCAGCGCCGGTGCAAACCCGTGGTCCCGGCGGTGGTCGCGCATTGTGCGTCGGATGTCCACCGCGCAGGCGATCGCGCGATCGGGGTCTTCGAACGCGATGAAAAAGCCGTCCCCGGCTTGGTCCACGATCTCACCGCCGTGCTCGATCACCAGGTGCCGAATGATCTGGTCGTGCCAGCGACCCAGGCTCTCCCATGCCTCGTCACCGATCGCCTCGATCAGGTCGGTCGAGCGCACCACGTCGGTGAACATGAAAACCTTGTGCGCCCTCGTGGGCGGCGGCGTGAGTTGGGGGCTGCCGGCTGCCCGATCCAGGATGGCCAGGGTGCGCTCAAGGTCCGGCTTCGCCTTCAATTGCTCGAACGTGGCGGCGGCCGAGCGCAGCTCCATGATGGCACCCTCGCTGCGCCCGCCGGTCAGCAGTGCCTCGCCCAGGCTGACCCGGGCGCGCGCCGCCTCGTAGGGCGCGCTGAGCTCCTGCCATAACCGTCGTTCGCGACGGAATGCGTCCGCAGCGGCCGTGGCATTGCCCTGCACCAGGTCCATCTGGCCGCGCGCCCTTGCTGCGGCTGCCCGCAGCGCATGCGTCCCGTAGGTGTCGGCCAACCGTTCCATCTCGGTCGCGGACGCGTCGGCGTCGCCCGGATCTGTCGCCAGGGCGACTTCGACCCTTGTGGGCAGGAGCCGCGCGCGGCCGAGGGGGGTGATGGTCGGGTCCGACAACGCCTCGGTGAGGAGGTCGAGTGCGGCATCGGGCCTGCCCTGGGCCAGGCGGAGCATCGCCAGGCCGGGCTCCGGGTCGCGTCCCAGCTCGTGAGCCTCCTTGAACGCCGTCTCTGCAGCCCCAAAGTCGCCCAACCGAAGACGGATCTCACCGATCTGGTAGAAGCCCTCGCCGGCATAGTCGAGGGCGAAGCCGCGCAGCTCGTCAGTGGCGCGTCGGGCCTCCGACTCGGCGTGCTCCCAGTCGCCACTGAGCCGCAGGATCTCCGCGCGCCGGACACGGCACATGCCGGGGAAGCCGCTGATCTGCTGGCGGTCGCACCATCGCTTGGCTGCATCGGCGAAGTCGGCCGCGCGGCGATAGTCGGTGAGGTCCTCGCAGGCGACCGTGGCGTTGCAGTAGACCACGGCCGTGGCAACGGGCGATAGTTGATCGCCGACCGCGGCGGCGATGGCCTCCTCCAGCAGGCCCATCCCCTCCTCGACCTGGCCCTGCGCGATCATCACTCGGCCCATGTCCTGCAGCGCCAGGGTGGTCAGGTCGCCATCTTGGTAACGCTGGCCGATCTCCAGCGTCCGCTGGGCGTGGCGCAGCGCCTCGTCCAGCGCGCCACGGTCCAGGGCGACATTCATCAGGGCACGCTCGAGATACCCATGGTCGGCCGACTCGGGGAGGTCCTCGAGCAGGCGTTGAGCCCGTCGCAACCAGCCGGACGCAACGGAGTCCTGCAATCGGTGTCGGTAATCGCCCGAAAGGCTGACGGCGGTTGCTGCGGCGTTGCGCTGGTCGCCGGCCGCGGAATAGGCTACAAACGCCTGCTCCTGCGCCGAGATGCCCAGCATCATGTCCCCGGACCACCAGGCGGCGCTCGCCAGGCTACGGAGGTCCTGAGGTCCGAGCTCTTGCTGTTTGGCTGCCGCGGCGAACAGGTCCAGCGCCTCGCTCCAGTGATGGCCCGCGATGGCGGCGCGCGCCTGCATCACCGTGTCGTTCGGCGCTGTCTCCGGCCTGATCGTGTTCACTGAATTGCGCGTGCCTCCTGTGGGTCCCCTGCGAAGGGACCGCGCTGACTGATCCTACAATGCATCTGCCGTAGCGCCTCAAGACATCATCAGGGAGATCCGCGTGACCATCGCAACCACCGCCTACAAGAACCTGATCGGCGGCCGATGGGTCGACGCCAAGTCCGGCGCGACCTTCGACAGCATCAGCCCGGCCAACCACGAGGACGTCATCGGCACCTTCCCGGCGTCGAGCGCGGCAGACGTGGATGCGGCGGTGGAAGCGGCCAAGGGCGCCTTCCGGGCGTGGTCGCTGATGCCAGCGCCGAAGCGCGGCGAGATCCTGTTCAAGGTGGCCCGCATCCTGGCCGAGCACAAGGAAGAGCTGTCGCGGCTCATGACTCGAGAGATGGGCAAGGTGCTGCCGGAAGCCCGCGGCGACGTGCAGGAGGCGATCGACGTCGCCTACTACATGGCAGGCGAGGGTCGGCGGCTCTTCGGACAGACCGTCCCATCGGAGATGCCGGACAAGTTCGCGATGGCCATCCGAAGGCCGATCGGCGTGGTTGGCATCATCACTCCCTGGAACTTCCCGATCGCGATTCCGGCTTGGAAGCTCTTCCCGGCGCTCATCTGCGGCAACACGGCGGCCATCAAGCCCGCCAGCGACACGCCAGCGTGCGCCATCCGCTTCGTCGAGCTGCTGATGGAGGGTGGCATCCCCGACGGCGTGGTCAACATCGTCACCGGCTCGGGCGGCGAGGTCGGAAACGCGATCGTCGAGCACCCCGACGTCCGTGTCATCAGCTTCACGGGCCACACCGATACCGGCGTCGAGATCAGCCGGCGAGCGGCGGAATCACTGAAGCGCGTCAGCCTGGAGCTGGGCGGCAAGAACCCGATCGTCGTCTGGGAGGACGCGGACCTGGGCCTCGCCCTGGACAGCGCCGTCTGGTCGGCCTTCGGGACGAGCGGCCAGCGCTGCACCGCCGCATCGCGCCTGATCGTGCATCGGTCCGTGCA
>JBDTMU010000184.1:0-3107 GCA_039934115.1 Chloroflexota bacterium
CCGGACGTGACCCGGCGTCGCGAGCTCCATGAAGCCGAAGAGCCCGAGGCGGAGGCCGACGCCACATCCCTGGCCGCGGCCGAGGGGACCTGAGCCATGGAACCCGATGTCAGCGCCCCGGTGCCCGCGCCAGCCGATCCGGCCGTGTCGCCACTGCTGCTCGAGGCCAGTGCCATCACGAAGCAGTTCGAGGGGCTGGTGGCGAATCGGGACATTGACTTCGACATTCCCCGTAACGCCATCGTCTCGATCATCGGGCCGAACGGTGCAGGGAAGACAACATTCTTCAACCAGCTGACCGGCATCTACCCGCCCACCTCCGGCACGATCACCTTCGACGGGGACAACATCACCGGCTTCTCTCCGCACGAAGTGGCGGAGCTGGGGATCGGGCGCACCTACCAGAACATCCGCCTCTTCCAGAACATGACCGTGCTGGCCAACATCCAGGTCGGCCGCCACGTCCGGATGAAGGGCCAGTGGTTCCACGCCATCCTGGGCACCGCCATGATCCGACGCGAGGAGGAGGCCACGATCCAGAAGGCTCGCGAGCTGCTCGCGCTGGTGGGGCTGCGGCGGCGGGTCGAGGATGAGCTGGCCAAGAACCTTCCCTACGGCGACCAGCGCCGCCTCGAGGTTGCCCGCGCCCTCGCCAGCGACCCCAAGCTGCTCCTGCTGGATGAGCCGACTGCCGGCATGAACCCGGGCGAGACGCGCCAGATGACCGAGTTCATCGCTCGACTGCGGGGCGACCTTGGCCTGACGATCCTTCTGATCGAGCACGATATGAAGGTCGTGATGGGCGTCAGCGAGCGGATCACCGTCCTCGACTACGGCGAGAAGATCGCCGAGGGGACGCCGGTCGAGATCCGGGCCAATCCGCGCGTCATCGAGGCATACCTCGGCAAGCAGGCAACCTCCGCGTGACGCGCATCCTTGAGCTGGAGGAGGTGCACACCTACTACGGCAACATCCACGCGCTCAAGGGGATCAGCCTGACCGTCGATCGCGGCGAGATCGTCACGCTCATCGGCTCGAACGGAGCTGGCAAGTCGACCACCCTGCGGACGATCAGCGCGATCCAGCGGGCACGGGAGGGTCGAGTGCTCTTCGAGGACCGTGAGATCCAGGGCATGCCGCCTCACGAGGTCGTCCGGCTCGGCATTGCGCAGTCCCCCGAGGGCCGGCACGTGTTCGCCCGGATGACTGTCTACGAGAACCTGCAGATGGGCGCCTTCAGCCGCCCGGGGTCCCCGATCGGCGATGACGTCGCTCGGGTCTTCGAGCTCTTCCCGCGCCTCAAGGAGCGGCGAACGCAGAAGGCAGGGACCCTGTCGGGCGGGGAGCAGCAGATGCTGGCGATCGGTCGTGCGCTCATGGCTAAGCCGCAGCTCCTCCTCCTCGACGAGCCGTCGATGGGCCTCTCCCCCATCCTCACCGAGCAGATCTTCAAGATCATCACCGACATCAACGCCCAGGGCACGACCGTGCTGCTGGTCGAGCAGAACGCGCAGATGGCCCTCAATGTGGCGGGCCGCGGCTACGTGCTGCAGACGGGCCAGATCATCCTCGCCGATACCGCCGCCAACCTGGCGGCCAACGTCCAGGTGCGGCAGGCCTACCTGGGCGAGATCTAGCCGAGCCGATGTCCGGCGACGTGCCTCCACCGCGCCGTTCGCCGCGCGACTACCGCCCGGACCTGCGGCCGATGCTGATCCTTGGCGGCCTCCTGCTGGCGGTGATCCTGGGCTGGATCCTGGTCAGCCCGCTGCTCCTGCCGAGCGCTCGCTAGACCGGGCGTCGAGCGCCGAAGCCCCGCCCCGCCCCGTACAGGACCAGGCCGACCCCGACCGCCGCGGCGGCGAGCCCGGGCGAGCGCTGGGGCAGTGGCAGGAATCCAACCGACCACAGCTCCCAGATCCGATACGCGAGCGCGCCCGCCGCGACCAGGCCGAGCGTCAGGTAGACCCACGGCCCATCCAGGACGAAGCCCCAGCGGCCGCGCATGTAGCCGATGTCGAGCAGCACCAGGGTCGCCAGCGCGGCTCCGTAGACCACGATCCCCGGGCCCTCGAGCCCGATCCCGGCACTGGAGGGGATCGGCACGCCCTCGACGCTCTCGCCGCCGGCCTGCCACCAGGTGAGGAACCCGGCGACCACCATCAGCAGGCTGCCGAGCAGGATGGGGACGCGGTAGCGGCCGCCCGGGCCAGCGTCGGGCATCGCGCGCTACGCCGGGGCGGCGGCGCCGTAGACCGATGGGCGCAGGACGCCGATGTAGGGGAGGTTGCGGTAGCGCTCGCCGTAGTCGAGGCCGTAGCCGATCACGAAGCGATCGGCGATTGTGAAGCCGCGGTAGTCGATCTCGATCGGCGCCAGGCGACGTGCCGGCTTGTCGAGCAGGCAGCAGATCCGGATCGACGCGGGACCCTTGTCGTGCAGGTAGCGCAGCAGGTAGTTCAGGGTCAGGCCGGTGTCGATGATGTCCTCGACCACGATCACCTCGCGCCCCTCGATCGAGGTGGAGAGGTCCTTCAGGATGCGCACCTGGCCGCTCGACTCGGTCGAGGTCCCGTAGCTGCTCACCTCCATGAGGTCAATCGAGAGCGGGATCGGCATGGCGCGCACCAGGTCCGCCAGGAAGATGATCGAGCCCTTCAGGACGCTCACCAGGACCGGCTCGCGGCCCTCGTAGTCCGCCGCCAGCTGCGCCCCGAGCTCGGCCACGCGAGTCTGGACCTCCTCCCCGCTGAGCAGGACCTCCTCGACGTCCGCGTGCATCATCGGACGTTCAGCGGGCCATTGCCGTTCATGGCAGCCACGTCCGCCAGGAAGTCGAGGCGACCGTACTTGACCATCAGCGCCCGGAAGTCACGCGCGTAGAAGAGCTTCACGCGGACCTCGGGGTAGAGCTGGCGGAGCCAGCGCAGCTTGCGGTTCTTCTTGCGCACGAGGGTCTGCTTGAGGGTCGTCAGCTCGAGGTAGATGTCGATCTCCGGCAGGTAAAAGTCCGGCGCGAAGGACTCGACGACCGCGCCGTCCGCGTTCCAGGAGATGGGGAAGAGGTCGGGTTCGTATCGCCATGCGACACCGTAGAAATCGAGGAT
>JBDTMU010000185.1:0-3095 GCA_039934115.1 Chloroflexota bacterium
ACGTCCTGAACCAGAGCTTCCTGCCCTTCCCGGAGAACTACGGCTGGCTGATGGCGTCGCTGGGGCTGGGCAGCGTCGTCGGCGGGGTGGCGATCGGATGGTTCGCTCCAAATGCACCCAAGGGACCGATGACGATCGCGGGCTTGATCGGCCAGGGACTGGCGATGGTCGGGGCCGGGCTGACGACCAGCACGCAGGTGGCGCTCGCGCTCTTCTTCGTCATCGGCTTCGGGAACATGCTGTACCTGGTGCCGACCATCACCCTCTTCCAGGAGCTGACCCCGCAACGACTCTTCGGGCGAGTCGTGTCGAGTCGCCAGGCGCTGACCTTTGGCGCGATGGCGATCTCGATGGGTGCCGCGGGCTACCTGGCCGGGGTGCTGGGCGCCCCCGCGGTCCTCATGCTCGGCGGCGGGCTGATCGTGGCTGCCGGGCTGGGCGGCCTGCTGGTGCCGGCCATGCGCGAGGCCCGATAGAAGTTGCTACCCTTCGCCCGCCCGCCGGACCGGCGGCCTTCGTGATGGGAGAGGCATGACCGATCAGAGGCGCGGCGGGGCGGCTCGTGGCGAGCAGACGCCGGCACCCGGCTACCGCGGCTCGCTGCCACCTCGCAGCGACACGCTGGCGCGGCCGTGGGTCCTGATCGTGCTCGTCATCTTCATCCTGATCTTCGCCCTCTCCTTCGCGAATGTGCCGACCACCCTGTTCCCGTCGCCAAGCCCGAGCCCCTTCCCGAGCTTCTCGGCCGCGCCAAGCGCTTCGGGGAGCGCAGCCGCCTCGGCGTCCGCGAGCGTGTCGGTGCCGGTGAGTGCGAGCCCGTCGCCGAGCCCGTAGCGACCGCTTACACCTGGTGTGCATTAGCGAGAAGTTCGCGACCAGGTCGACCGTGGTAGAGGACGTTGGTGGCAAGGTCGGTCATCGGTGCAATTTCGATCACCACGCCCACCCGCCGTATGAGCCGAGGAGACGTGGCTCGCCACCGTTGGCCGCGACGATCCACGGGCCGCTGCTTGTGCCAAGCGCCTCGTCGTAGTTCGAGAACAGCAGCCACTCACCATCTGGTGACCACGTGGGTTCGCTTCCGGTGGCGTCGGCGACCTTCGCCCGGTGACCCCCATCGGCATCCATGACGAAGATGCTGCTGCCATCGGTCATCGCGAAGCGCTGACCGACGGGGGCCCAAACGAAGCCTATGGGAAAGCCCATGGGAACCGTAGAAGTCCCCTCCATCACAACATTCCGCTGGCCATCAGCCATTGCCAGGGTTCCCAACTTGACGGTCCCCTCGAAGCAGTCGGGGGCATGCTCGGCGGGCGGACATTCGTGACTTACGAAGGCGATCGTGGTTCCGTCGGACGACCATGCCGGCGACCAGAACATGGTCTCAGCCTGGTCGAGAAGCTCCTGCACGGGGGAGCCGTTGACCGGCACGACGAACAGGTGCGCGTGCTCTACTGCGGGGGACGGCGTTAGTTTGGCCACATCGCCACCCGGCGGCAGGATCTGAGCACCCCAGATGCCGGCGTTGTTGCATGGGCGGCAGCCGCTGATCACGACAGCGGACCCATCGGGCGACCACGAAATCGGACCCATCGCTTGGGTACCCGCTGGCAGCGGCAGGGTGCGGAGGTTCCCTCCTTCGACATCGAGGATGACGATCGCACCGGGGCGGCTGTCGCTGCACTGGAGACACCCGGGGACATCGATCGGAAGGCTCTGCAGACCGGCGACCTGGTCGCTCCGGGGCGACAACACCCAGCCACCGGCCCCCAGCGCCTGAGTTCCTTCACCGCCGGGCAGACCTTCCCGCGCCGGTTCGCAGCAAACAAAGATCAGGTCACGAGCCGCGTCTGTCGGGTCAACGAGCGCCTGCCAATGCCCCTCGCGGTTGATGACGAGGACGTGCTTCCGGTCTGCTCCCCACTGGATGTCGTACCTGTTCAGATAGTCAGGCCCCCACCCTTCGGGGAGCATCCCTAGGGGTCTTCGCTGGCCAGTTCCCGAATCCAACGAGAATACGGCGAGTGGCTTTGGGTTCTCCTTGTCATACCGCTCGTGCACGAGAATCCATCCCCCACCAAGCGGCCCGGTCGATGGCTCCGCAGATGGCGTTTCTGACACTGCCTGGGCGCCCGATCCAACCGGCTCCGACGCCACGCCGCTGGCGCTCGCCGATGGTGACGCGGCCGAGCATCCACTGACCACCAGCAGCAAGGCCGCGCCAGCCAGCGTGCTGCCCAAACGATTGGAACTTTCAGCTGATCGAATCACGAGACCCTCCCACGGATGGCAGTCATGTCACGACCCGCTGCCAGGGTCATACAGCTCGGCGGTGGTCAGTGCTGTGCCATTGATGTCGATGCCGCCGGTCACGAGGACCATGCCGTCGGACAGGATCGTGGCCGTGGCACCTGCGCGGGGTTCGACCGCGTTCGCGGTGGCACTCCACGACCCGCTGCCGGGGTCGTACAGCTGAGCAGAGGCGACGGGGCCGTTGGTGCCGTTGAGGTCGGTGTTGAAGCCGCCGACGACGAGCACTCGGCCATCGAGCAGCCGGCTGGCCGTGTGACCATAGCGCGCCCCGCCCATGCTCCCGGTGGCGGTCCAGGTGCCACTGACCGGGTCGTACAGCTCTGCTGATGCCCATTCGACCCCGCCGCCGTTATGGTTCAGGCCCCCGACAACGAGCACACTGCCATCTGTCAGCAGAGTGGCCGTGAAGTCGCCACGGCCCATGGCCATGTCCCCAATGGCGGTCCACGTATCGCTCGCGGGGTCGTAGACCTCGGCAGAGGCCAGATAGTTCTTGTCGCCGTAAGCGGCGCCGCCTGCCACCAGCACCTTGCCGTCGTCCAGCAGCGCAACGGCCGCACCGAAGCGGGGTGCGATCATCCTCCCAGTTGCCGTCCAGGTACCGCTGGTCGGGTCGTAAATCTCGGCGTCCGGATCGACACCCGGGTTGTAGTTGTCACCTGCCACAAGCACCCTGCCATCGGACAGAAGTGTCGGCGTGTAACCGTAATGACCCGTGACCATGTTGCCGGTGGCGGCCCAGGTCCCGGTGGTCGGGTCATATACCTCTGCGGAGCCCTCAG
>JBDTMU010000186.1:0-3083 GCA_039934115.1 Chloroflexota bacterium
GGAGCTGACGGTCGCTGCGGCCGGTGCAGATGACGAAGTAGTCGGCCATGCTCGTCACCTCGGTCGTGCGCAGCATGACGATGTCGACCGCCTTCCTGTCGGAGGCGAGGTCCACGATCCGATGTGCGAGGTCGCTCGGATCGATCGCCGTCAGCCCGTCTGCGCGCTCCTCCAGGTTCATCTCCTTCGATACAGGCCACGGGCCGTGATCAGCTCTTCCACGGCCCGCGGCACAAGGTAACGGATGGGACGACCCCCCGCCACCCGCGCCCGGATGTCGGAGCTGCTCAGGTCGAGCGACGGACCGTCCAGCAGGTGGATGCGGGCTGCCGCGACACCGAAGCGCTCGCGCAGCGCGCGAGGATCCGGCAGGGGCGTGCCGGGACGGGGGCCGACGGCCCATTCCGCCAGCTCGAGCAACCGATCCGGCTCGCGCCACCTCTCGATCTCCGCGAAGGAGTCCGATGCCATGATCAGCACCAGCCCGACCTCCTCGCCCAGATGGGTGCGGAGTTGCACCAGCGAATCGACCGTGTACGAAGGCCCCGGGCGCTCCATCTCGACCAGCGAGAGGTCGAGCCCCGGGTCGCCGCTGATCGCCAGGCGGGTCATCATCACCCGGTCTGCGGCGTTGCTCACCGCCTTGCGACCCTTGTGCGGCGGTCGCGCGGCGGGCATTAGCAGGACGTAGCCAAGGCCAAGGCTGTCGGCGGCCAGGGTGGCCAACCACAGGTGGCCGATGTGTGGCGGGTCGAAGGTGCCGCCCAGGATCCCGACCTTCCTGGCTCGCGCCTTTCGGCTGGGTTGCAGGGCGGTTTCGGGTGCCGCCGCGCCCGGCTCGGTTGCGTGTTCCGTCGAGTCCTCCGCGCGAACGACCGCCACCCTCAATCCTCGTCTCCCCACTCCAGCTCGACCGAGCCAATGCGGACCATCGTTCCGCTCCGCGCTCCCAGCCGTCGCAGCTCGGCATCGATCCCCATCCGTTCCAGCGTGCGTTGGAATCGATCGCGCGATTCGTCGTTCTCGAAATTGGTCCGGGCGGCCGTCGTCTCGATACGTCGGCCCTGCACTCGGAGGCCATCGGCCTCTCCGATCACCTGCCATCCGGCGTCGAGCGGGTCGAACCGGTGCAGGCGCACCGCTCCGGGCAGTGGCTCCGCGGCGGAACGGCGCTGCGCTTCGTCGAGCGCCTCGGCCAGCGCCGTCCGCAGCTCGGGCAGGCCGCTGCCGGCGTGCGCGGAGACGGCGATCGGCTTGACACCGGTCGCCCGCAGCGCTCGGCGGATGGCGGGCCAGGCTGCGTGCACCTCGGGCAGGTCCTGCTTGGTCACGACCATCGGCATCGGCCTGTCCATCAGCGACGGATCGTGCTCGCGAAGCTCACCCTCGACGGCCTGCCATTCACCGAGGGGATCGGGTGCGGCTCCGTCTACGACGGCCACCAGGACGCGCGTCCGCTCGGCGTGGCGCAGGAAGGCGTGGCCCAGCCCACGACCCTCGGAGGCACCCTCGATCAGTCCAGGCAGGTCGGCGATCACGGCGCGACGCTCGTCGTCGAGCTCGATCACGCCCAGGTTGGGGGAGATGGTGGTGAACGGATAGTCGCCGACCTCCGGCGTGGCCGCGGTCAGCGCGGCGAGGAGCGAGGACTTCCCGGCGTTGGGAGCGCCCACCAGGCCGATATCGGCGATCAGCTTCAGCTCGAGCTCGACCCAGCGCGATTCGCCCGGCTCGCCCTTCTGGGCATGCGTCGGCGCCTGGTGCGTTGAGCTGACGAAATGAACGTTGCCGCGTCCGCCGCGTCCGCCGCGTCCGACCACCAGCCGCTCCCCGGGCGCCAGCAACTCACCAAGCAGGGCTCCGCCAGGATCGGATTCGTCCCCGGCCGGCGCCAGTCGCACCACGGTCCCGGGTGGAACGGGCACGAGCACGTCGCGGGCGTTCTTGCCGTGGGCCTTGCGTCCCGCGCCGCGACCGCCTGGCTTGGCCCGATGGTGCCGATGGTGGCGCAGGTCGCCGAGCGTGGTCATCCCGGCATCCACGACCAGCACCACCGAGCCGCCGGAGCCCCCATCCCCTCCGTCGGGTCCGCCGCGCGGGACGTGCGCCTCGTGCCGAAACGAGCTCGATCCGTCGCCACCGGCGCCGCCGGCCACGAAGATCCGAACCTGGTCAGCGAACATCGGTGACCGATGAGGGCAACGGGGTTGGCGCAGCCCTGATCGGGCGAACTGGGGCGCCGCGAGAGCGAACGGGCCTAGAGGTAGCGGAGGGGATTGACGACGACCCCGCCGACGATGACGGTGTACATGACATGCGGACCGGTGCAGACCCCGGTGCAGCCCACCGCGGCGATCCCCTGTCCGGCCGCGACCGCTGTGCCGGCGGCGACCCACAGGCTGCCGAGGTGGTTGTAGGTGCTGACGATCCCGTTGCCGTGATCAATGGCGATCACCAATCCGCCGCCGTTGTTCTTCCAGCCCGACCACGTGACGGTGCCAGCAGCTGCCGCGATCACCGTGCTGCCCGTCGGCGCGGCGATGTCCAGCCCCTTGTGGTACGAGCTGTAGTACTGGGTGATGACGCCGCCGGGGACGGGCCACATCAGCTGGCCAGTGCCGACGACGGGTTCCGCCTTGACGTAGACGGGCTTCGGCGCGGGTGGGGGCGGTGGCGGGGCGACCGGCGTGGGAAGGGGTGTGATCACCGGCACCTCGGCGCGGGCCCCACGTTCCGGCATCAGATCGGGGCTCTCGGGCTGCGGGACGAGCTCGTAGCGGACGATCTCCTGCGCGAGGGATTCCGCGCCGGCTCCCTGCGCGACGGCGATGAGGCCGAAGGGGAAGCCACGCTGGCTGGCGCCGGTGGTCGAGCCCTCAGTCGTGGCACTCACCCCAACGAAGACGGTCAACGCCAGGAGGGCGAGCACGGCGAGATGCGAGGCCGCTCGTGCAGTTGGTCGCTCGTCGGTCACGCGCCGCCAACGCCGTCGCTTATCGGGCAATACAGAAGCTCCCGCGGTTGCATTCCTTAGGTTCTGTCGGGTGCCCGACCCCGCTCTTCCCGCCGGCACGGGCGACGAC
>JBDTMU010000187.1:0-3075 GCA_039934115.1 Chloroflexota bacterium
CTTCAACGTGACCCGCGAGCGGATCCGCCAGATCGAGGCCAAGGCGCTGCGCAAGTTGCGTCACCCAAGCCGGAGCCGCAAGCTCAAGGACTACTTGGAGTAGGACCGATGGGGCCGACGCGGGCTTTGACCGTCGTCGGCGTCGGCCGTTATCATCGGCCGGTCCCACGGCCCCGGTCTTGGGATCGCCACGCGTTCCGGCGTAGCTCAGTGGTAGAGCGGGCGGCTGTTAACCGCTTGGTCGTAGGTTCGAGTCCTACCGCCGGAGCCAATCTGTCACCGATCCGAGTGCGCCGTCCCTCCTGAAAGTACTTGCGTGCGCAATCAACCGCGTGTATGGTAGTTGCGGTTGCAAGTATCTAGTGAGGCAGCGTGCAGTGGCCCCCGACGGCGAGTCCACCAAATCGAAGCTGGGTGTCGGGATCATCGGCGTCAGTCCGGTCCGCGGCTGGGCCGCCATCGCACACATGCCGGCATTGCGCGCCCTGCCGAATTACGAGATCCGAGCGCTCAGCGCGCACAGCGCGGAGTCCGCGCGGGCAGCAGGCGAGATGTTCGGGGTCAGCGCCGTGTTCTCGGACCACGAGGAGCTGGTGAGCCGACCAGACATCGACGTAGTCGCGGTTACCGTCAAGGTCCCGCATCATCGAGAGCTCGTCTCCGCCGCCCTTGTCGCCGGCAAGGCCGTCTACTGCGAATGGCCACTGGGTCGCGACCTCGATGAGGCCCGAGAGATGGCAGCGCTCGCCGCCGAACTGGGGGTGCACGCGGTCGTTGGTTTGCAGGCCCGCCAGGCCCCGGCGATCGAGTTCGTCCAAGAGCTGCTGAGCGACGGATACGTTGGCGAGGTGCTCTCGACGACCATGATCGGTCTGTCCGTCCCGGGCGATATCATCATCCAGCCCAACGTCTACATGCTCGACCGGAAGAACGGGGCCACGTTGCTCACGGTCGCGGTCGGTCACAGCCTGGACACCCTCAACCATGTCCTGGGCGAGTTCGCCGACATGTCGGCCGTCTCGGCCATTCGGCGGCCGCTGATCACCGCCGAAGAGACCCGGCAGCAGATCGTGAAAACGGCAGCCGACCAGATCGCGGTCATCGGCACGCTCACCTCCGGGGCGACCGCCAGCCTTCACGTCCGTGAGGCAGTCGCCGGTGGCATCGGGTTCCTGTGGGAGATCAACGGAACCCATGGAACGCTCCGCATCACGGCTGACGCCGCATTACCCGAGATCTTTCCATTGACGGTCGCGGGAGCGCGTGGCGGGGGCGAGCCCGCCGAGCTTGCCGTCCCGGCGGCGCTGACAGCAAAATGGCCCGCGCTGAGCAGCCTTGAAGGAGCGCCCGCCTACAACGTCGGGCGTGCCTACGCCGCATTCGCGGCAGACATCGAGAACGGGACGCATACCGTGCCCGACTTCGCTGACGCCGTCCGACGCCACGAGGTCATCGCCGCCATCGAGACGTCTGCGGCATCAGGGGAGCGCGTGAAGGGGTAGTCCAGCTCGAGAGGAGCCACACGATCCCAATGGAACTCCATGGCCGAGAGGCGCGTCCCGGCGCCATGAGAAGCCCGACTCGCCGCCGTGCCGCCATGCTCACGCTCCTCCTCGGGCTCGCCGCATGTGCCGCGACTCCAGGGGGAACTCCCCCAATCGATACGGCGGCCGCTGCTCGCCTCGCGCTCGCCCAGCAGGACCGCTTCGCCGGGATCGGCCCGCTCGATGAGAACCTGATCGGTCAGGCCGCCTGGTACCAGGTCACGGACGTGGAAGACGGCTGGCAGGTGCTGATCAGGATCGGTTGGGGAGACTGCGAGGCCGGTTGCATCAACGAGCATCGCTGGACGTATGCCGTCGGGCGCGACGGGAGCGTCGAGCTCCTTCACGAGGAGGGAGATGTTCCCGACGCGACCGGCGTGCGGGGCATCGTGACATCCGGACCGACCTGCCCGGTCGAGACGATACCCCCAGATCCGGCCTGTGCCGAGCGACCGGTGCCGGGAGCCGTGCTTGTCTTCACCGACGCCGGCGACACCGAGGTGGCGCGAGCGACCTCCGCGGCTGACGGAACGTTCACGGTCGAGCTTGCGCCCGGCGCATACCGGCTCACGCCACAGCCAGTCGAGGGCCTTATGGGGACGCCTGCGCTGATGGACGTGCTGATCGAGGCCGGGCAGCCGATGACCGAGCTGCAGGTCTCCTACGACACCGGGATCCGCGGCTAGCGACGCTTCAGCTCGAAGTCAGGGTCAACCGGGGCGGTGGGCCCCACGTTGTCGGCCGTTGGGACCAGGACCCACAGGAAGACCGCCACCGCCGCGGCGAAGATGAGGAGGAGGGCGGAGCCCGCAGGCTCTCCCCCGGTCCCCAACCAGTAGATGGCTCCGACCGCCGCGATCAGGATCGGGAGCCCGAGAATTCGGATCACCATGGTTGAGATGATAGGGGAGCGGCCCGATGCGGTGGGTCCGTCAGCTCCGATGAGAATCTGTGCATTTCTATGACTTAGACGAGCCAGCCGCAGTCGGTGCGCGCGACCGCGCGTCGCTCACCGCTTCGGATCCCCGTGGCCGGCTCGCTGGCTCGAACCAGCGGACCGGCGCCGAGCAGCTCGTCACTGTCGGCCAGCGTCGCTCGCCGTACGGCGGGGTCGGTGACGGGCGCCTCGCCCTCGGCAACGTCGGGGAGGGCTGCCCGCGGGCCTGGAACGGGTGGCGTCCCGACCGCCGGCCGGGCGGTGATCAATGAGCCATCCGGGTAGGCAAGCCAGAGGCCGCGCATGCGTGCCACGAAGTGTTCGGGCATCCCGGGGACGAGGAGATCGACCTGGCCAACACGACTGCGGCGATAGCCGCGCGGGCGCTCATCCGCTTGGACCCGGTCAACGAAGGGGCGCGACAGGACCTCCTCGACAGCGAGCGAGATCGCCTGCGGGGCGTCGACCTTCGACGCACCGTCGCGGAATGTAGCGGTGCCCACCACCGCGCCGTCGTCGCTGCCCTGGCTGCCCTGGATCAGCTCGTAGACGATCGTGTCCTCGGTCCGCAGCCGAGCGATGGGATCGATCACG
>JBDTMU010000188.1:0-3067 GCA_039934115.1 Chloroflexota bacterium
AGCGCTCGATCCAGGTAGCGCGCGCTCATGCTGACCGTGCGGTTGACGAGGTTGCCCAGGTCGTTGGCGAGCTCGGCGTTGTAGCGGCGCACGAGGCTCTCGGCGGTCACGTCGCCGTCGCGGTCGAAGGGGATCTCGCGCAGGACGACGTAGCGCACGCCGTCGACCCCGAACAGCGCGGCCGCGACCTCCGGATCGATGATGTTGCCGCGGGTCTTCGACATGCGCTCGCCCTTCATCTGCATGAATCCGTGGGCGAAGACGCTCTCGGGGAGCGGCAATCCGGCGCTCATCAGCATCGCCGGCCAGTACAGGCAATGGAAGCGCGTGATGTTCTTGCCGATGACGTGGAGGTCGGCGGGCCACCAGCGCTCGAAGGAGCCGGGGTCATCGGGGAAGCCGGCGCCGGTCAGGTAGTTGGTGAGGGCGTCGAACCAGACGTAGATGCGGTGCGACGGGTCGTCGGGGAAGGGGATCCCCCATGTCCCGCCGGCGCGGCTGATCGAGAAGTCGGTGACCCCGTCGTTCAGCCAGCCGAGCACCTCGTTGCGGAAATGCTCGGGCTCGCAGAAGGACGGGTGCTCGCTGTACAGCTGCTCGAGCGCGGCCTGGTAGCGCGACAGCCTGAAGAAGTAGTTCTCCTCCTCCAGCCACTGCAGCTCCAGGGTGGGATGGTCCGGGCAATGACCGTCGACGATCTGGCTATCGGTCTTGAACTCGTTGTCGCCCGGGCAGAACCAGCCGGCGTACGTGCCCTTGTAGATGTCACCGGTCGCGAGCGCGCGACGGACCATCTCGATCGAGGCCAGGGCGTGGTCCGGGTCGGTGGTGCGGATGAAGCGGTCGTAGCTGATCTCGAACCGATCGAACCCCGCTCGCCAGCTGGCGGCCCACTCGTCCACCAGGGCGCGCGGCTCGACGCCCCGCTCCCGCGCCTGGCGCTCGAGGTTGGCCGAGTGCTCGTCCATCCCGGTCAGGAAGCGGACATCCTTGCCCAGCAGCCGCTGGTAGCGGGCGATCGCGTCCGCCCCGATCGCCTCGAAGAGGGAGTGCAGAGCCGGTCCGGCGCTCGGGTAGAAGATGGCCGTGGTGAGGTAGAAGCGTTCAGCCATCGAGCTCAGTGCTCCCTTCCCTTGGGCCAGTACAGCTCCTTGCGGACCTGCTCCGGGGGGAAGCCGCGCGCCGCGGCCATCGCCTCGATCGCCTCGATCATGTCGGGGTTGCCGCACAGGTAGATGGTGGTGTCCTCGGGCGTGAGCCGATGCTGGTCGAGCTGACCCTCCACGATCGCCTCGACCCGGCCGGTCAGGCCAGTCCAGTTCGGGCAGTTCTGGGGCCGAGAGACGGTCCCCGCGTACCTGACCGGGAAGGCCCCCGAGGCGGCGAGCTCCTCCAGCTGGCTGCGCCAGGCGAGGTCGAAGTCGTGGCTTACACCGTGGAGCAGCACCAGGTCGCGCGTCTGGCCGCGATCGCGCAGCGTTTCGATCATGCTCATGAACGGGGCGAGGCCGGTGCCGCTCGCCACCAGCAGGCCAGTTCGGCCATCGTCCTGCAGGACGAAGCGACCCTTGGCACCCTTGATATTGATCGGGTCGCCCACCCGTCGCTCCCAGAGGAGCGGCGTGAACTCGCCACCCTCCACCAGGCGGATGAAGAACTCGTACTCGTCCAGGCGGTCGGCGGACGACGAGATCGACATCGGGCGCTGCACCAGCTTGTCGCGACCCATCAGACCGAGGGTCGCGTACTGGCCCGGGTTGAAGGGAAACGGGTTCTCGAGCGCTTGCACACCGACGATCGCCAGCCCCTCGGCGATCTCCTCCCAGCGGCTCAGCCGCCCGGTATACGGGTAGTCGGTGCTCATGCGCGCGGCATCCTTGACTCGCCGGCCGCGCGGAGCGGCCGATTTCGTGCTTGCAAAGGGGCAAGTATACCGACGGACATCGCTTGCCAGCCGCGGCCGCATCGGTGAGAGTTGCCGGCATGCCACCTCCTGGGGAGCCCCGAAGCGTGAATCTGTGGGGACTGCGCCTGCCGCTGCGCGAAACGATCGTGGTGCTGGTCACGACCTTCGTGCTCGTGATCGACTGGTACCACCCGCTCCTGCTCGGGATCGGTCCTGAGCTGAGCCGGGCCATCGAGCGCCTCGGGCTCTTCCTGGCCGTGCCGATCCTCACCCTCCTCCTCCTCGGAGAGCGCCTGCGCGACTATGGCCTGCGCATCGGTGAGTGGCGGATCGGCCTGCCGGTCATCGTCGCCCTGGCAGCGCTGGTAACGCCGATCATCCTGATCGTGTCGGGGCTCCCCGATTTCGACCTCTACTACAGCCACGATCCGGCTTCACTGCCTGGCGCCGTGCTTGGCAACGTGCTGGACGTTACGGCGGCCGAGTTCCTCTTCCGGGGCTTCCTGATGTGGACCCTGATCGGCATCGCCGGACCGATGGGCGTCGTGCTGGCCACCTTTCCGTTCGTCTTCACCCACCTCGGCAAGCCGGAGCTCGAGACCCTCTCGACGTTCTTCGGTGGCCTGGGCTTCGGTTGGATCGCCTGGCGAACCCGATCGGTCCTGTACGGCGCGCTGCTGCACGCCTACCTGATCAGCCTGATCGTGCTGGTCGCCTCGGCCTAGCCCCCGCGCAGGAAGCTGAGCGCCTTAACGATGTTTCGATCGCGCGTCTCGGCTGTCTTCGCGTTCGCCACGGGGTCCACCAGCAGGCGCTGCTTGCTGTACGAGAGCCCCTCGAACGCCCGGCGTGCCACGGGGTCGGCGGCAAGCTCCTTGGCCAGCTCGGGCGGGACGGCCACCTCACGCGGCGCCGTATCGAGCTCCATCTCGACGTCGACCTTGTCTCCCGCCGCCACGCCGGCGTTGGCACGAACCTCGTTGCTGACACCCACCATGAACCGGCCGCCGACCGTCGCCACCGTGCTGCGGTAGGTGTAGCCGTTGATCGTGACCCTGACCGGCGGCCGCTTGGTCTGTCCCAGGGCGGTAACCACCTCGGCAGGAACCTCGATGCCGGCCGCCGTCTTCCCGGCTCCCTCGATCAGGGCGTGGAATTTCA
>JBDTMU010000189.1:0-3050 GCA_039934115.1 Chloroflexota bacterium
GTGGCGATACCGTCGCCGCTGAACGAGTCGGCCGTGACGTTGATGATCCCCATCACGTAGGTCCGCTCGCCCCATCGCAGCTCGATCACGCGCCCGCCTCCTCCGCACGCAGCATCCCACGCACGGCGCCAACGAGGTAGAGCGACCCGGCGACCACGACCGGCTGCTCCGGGGAGCGGCGTAGGTCAGCTGCCAGGCGTAGAGCGGCCTCTGGGTTGGCTGCCGTCCGTCCGCCGGCGCCTAACCGCTGCCAGCGCCGGAGCAGCTCCTCCGGGGGGATGGCACCAGGGTCCTCGACGCGCGTGAAGACCGGCTCAGGTTCGAGCGGTGCCAGCGCCCGGAGCACCGCCGCTACCCGCTTGCCCCGCATTGCGCCGAAGACCAGCGGGAAGCGGCGCAGCTGCAATTCGTCGAGGCTGCGAGCCAGGGCGCGCGCGCCAGCCGGGTTGTGTGCGCCGTCGAGCAGAACAGGGCCAACGGCCGTCTCCCTGAGCAGCTCGAGCCGGCCCGGCCAGCGGGCCGCCGCGAAGCCACGCCGAATCGCGCCCTCGTCCACGTTCAGCCCAACGCCGTCCCGTTCCGCGTCCTCGACCAGCGCGTCCAGCAGCCCCAGGGCCACGGCGGCGTTGGCTGCCTGGTGGCTGCCCAGCAGCCCGATTCGCAGAGCCGGCAGCGGACCGCTGGGCCGCGTCGCGTCGACCACGATCCCGTCCCAGCCGGCCTCCCTGAGGACGGCCTCATACGGCTGGCCGCGCCCAGTTCGACGCAAGGAGGCGCCGACCTCCTGGCAGCGGGCAAGGATCGGGCGAAGCCCTCGTCCCAGCGCGCCGGTAACGGCCAGGTTGCCCTGCTTGATGATCGCCGCCTTCTCGGCACCGATGGCAGCCAGGGTCGATCCCAGCAGGCGCTCATGGTCGTGCTGGACGTTGGTGATCGCCGCCACACCGCCATCCAGGACATTGGTGGCGTCCAGCCGGCCGCCCAGGCCCACCTCCACCAGCGCGAGGTCGACCCCTGCATCCGCCAGCTCGCGGAAGGCGGCCGCGGTCAGCGCCTCGAATTCGGTCGGGGGTCCCAGGCGCGCGCTGACTCGCTCAATGGCCGGCGTGACCGCGGCCAGGGCCGCCGCGAAACGCTCCCGGGTGATCGCTCGGCCGTCGATGACGATCCGCTCGCGATAGCTGACCAGGTGGGGCTTCGGCATGGTGCCGATGCGCAGCCCCGCCTCCTGCAGCACGGAACGCGCCAGGGCCACGACGCTGCCCTTGCCATTGGTGCCGCCGACGAGCGCTCCGCGAAGCCGTCGCTCGGGGTTGCCGAGCTCCTCGAGGAGCGCCTCGGTCCGCTCCAGGCCCAGGCTGATGCCGAAGCGGCCCCGGCTGCGCAGGGCGGCCACCGCCGCCTCGTAGTCCCGGCCGTTCGACGCGGTCAGGCCCCCTCGTCCTCGTAGAAGACGCAGTCGTGATACTGGCCGGTCATGCAAAGGTCGCTCACGTAGCTCGCGTCGAGGTGGACACCGCCGCGCAGCTCGCATCGGTTCACCACCCCCTCCTGCTTCATCAGCATGCGCAGGACGCCCGGCGAATCTGTGCCGACCCGACCCTTCGACCCGTGCGTCAGGTAGAAGTGGGGGCAGGAGTGCCGCCGCGGCTTCCCGTAGCCGAGGGGCACTCCGCGGCGTCCGACGTGCACCGTGAGCGGCTCGGCCGTCCCGGCGAAGCGCTTCTCGGCGATGGCGCAGCGACCCGGCTCACAGTCGATCTCGTTGTGGCAGCAGGCGCGGGCCGGGCCCACGCCATCCACCGCCCACAACTCCCAGCACGGCCGCCGCAGGATGAAGGCGGGGCAGCGGTACCGAATCGTGAGGGTGCAGTTCTCGACCTCCCAGCACATCGTGCGCCGGTCGCCGGTGGGGCGCTCCGGCGCGAATGGATCGGCCACCTGGCGCCGGTCCGGGGGCGCCCGGCGCTCGGTCTTGATGATCACCGGCTGAGTCTAGCGACTGCGGATGTGCTGCCGCGCACCCGGCCTAGGCGAGAAACTCGCGCAGCCGCTCCTCCATCGCCGCCTGTGGCATATAGCCGACCAGGCGGGCGGCCTCACGACCATCCCGGAAGACGATGAGCGTGGGGATGCTGAAGATGCTGTAGCGCATCGCGAGCTGCTGGTTCTCGTCGGTGTTCACCTTGGCGGTGGCGATCTTGTCGGCATGGGCCTCGCCGACCGCCTCGACGACCGGAGAGACGAGGCGGCACGGGCCGCACCATGGGGCCCAGAAGTCGACGAGGACCGGCTTCGCGGCGTTCAGGACCTCCGTCTCGAAGGTCGCGTCGTCGACCGTCATCGGGGTTGTCATGTTCTTGCTTTGACCTCCAGGTCGGGGATGTGCGGCCGGGATGGTAGCACTGTGGCCCGCCGGCTGGGCGTGCCTCCCCTTAGGGACCTGTCGAGGGGGGAGGCGTTGGGGGCGGTGGCACGGGCGTCGGCACGGGCGTCGGCACCGGCGTGGGCGATGGGCTGGGCGAGGGTGTCGGTCCGAGCGAGAGGACCAGGTCCACCTGGCTCCCGACGCCGACCTTCACCCCGGCGCTCGGAGTGCTGATGATCACTTCGCCCGCGGGCCGGTCCGAGGTCTCACTGGTGACGAGGCCCAGCTCAAGGCCCTTGGAGTGCAATGTGTTGGTAGCCTCCTGCCGTGTCTGGCCGATCAGGTTCGGGACCGCCACCTGTTCCTCTCCGGAGCTGACCCAGACCTGGACGATGTCACCGCGCTCGGCGGCCGTGCCGCTCGTGGGGTCCGTGCGGATGACCCGATCGACGGGAACGGTGTCGCTCGGCTCGGGGGGCTGCTCGTCAAGGACGAGTCCAAGGCGCTCGGCCTCCGCGCGGACACCCGCGATCGGGTCGCCCACCCAGTTGGGCACGGTCAGCCCGCTCGGGGTCGGCGTCGAGGACGAGTTCGGGCCGAGCCCGCCAAGCAGCTGAGCGCCCAGGAAGCCCATCGTGCCGAGCAGGAGGACCGCCAGCAGCGCCAGCAGCCAGATCCACCA
>JBDTMU010000190.1:0-3050 GCA_039934115.1 Chloroflexota bacterium
CCGCTCCAGCTGTTGCCAGCGGCCTCGAGCAGCGCCATCGCGGCGGAGTCGAACTGGTGGCCGAAGATGTCGATCGAACCGCTCAGGACAACACCGTCCCGGGTAAGGTGCTCGCTCCCGCGCGAGAGCTCGAGCGAGCCGATCCCGGTCGACCAATCGATCGTCTTCCATTGACCTGGCACGGAATAGGTCGGTGCATCGAGCATCTTGGAGAGGTCGATCTCGCCCGCGCCCTGCTTGAGGCTCGAGAAGCCGTTGAGACTCCGTGTGCTGAACTGGAACAGGCGCTTCAAGCCGCTCGGGGAGATCGTCGGACGTTGCTGGATCGCAAGCGCCGCCGCACCTGAGACGAATGCCGCCGCCTCGCTGGTGCCGCTCCCCCGGAAGAGGGCGCTGGTGACGAAGCCGGTTGAGCCATAGACCTCGTCGATGTATGAGCCGGGAACCCGGAGACTGACGAGGTGTGCCCCGGGAGCGACGACGTCAGGTGTTCGCTGGTTGCTTCCCGTCGATGAGAAGCTGGCCACCATGTCGTCGGCCTGAGTCGCGGTGCCCATCGAATCGGATGCGCCGACCGCGAAGATCTTCGGATCGGAGGCAGGGTTCGAGAGGGTGCCGGTCTTGAACGCGTATCCCGCATTCCCGGTCGGCGTGACCACGAAGATGCCGGCCTTCCAGGCCTGCTCGACCGCGAATGCGAGTGGATCGACCTGGTACGACTGCGGGCTGTCGGTCCCGTACGACAGGTTGAGCACCCGGATGTTCATACCGTTGTCAGTCCGATGCTGGACGACCCAGTCGACCGCCGCGATGACCTGCGAGACGTCGACCCCGCCGTCCGCAACGCCGACCTTGACCGAGAGGATGCGCGCGTCCGGGGCAACGCCCAGGAAGTTTGTGAAGTCACCGGCATAGCTGCCCGCGACAGCGCCGGTTCCCCGGCCTGCGATGATCCCGGCCATGAAGGTCCCGTGGCCGTTGGTGTCGAGGTTCCTGAGCGCATCGCTCTGGGACTCGAGCGACAGGTCCGGACCGTAGATCAGCTTGCCAGGCGCGGACAGACCGTCAACCGGGCTCACGCCCGTATCGATGACCGCCACGTCAACCCCGGCGCCGGTGTATCCCGCGTTCCACCATGCCTGCGCGCCGGTGTACTGGGTGGTGTTGAACATGGAGTTCATATCGGCTGCCGGGTCGTAGGGTGAGGCCAGGCTGGCGGCCGGGGCGGCGGCCGAGGCGACCACGGCGAGGCTGCCGAGCGCCACGGCCAAACGGCGTGGCATGAGAGATGAACGGGTTGGGCGCGAAGGTGGCGGCGACTTCTGGTAGTCCCAGGAGACGCCCAATAGGATCCCGATTCGCCGCAGCAGGCCGCGATCAGCTGCCGAGGACATGGCAAGGGCGTGGTCGTCTCCGCGGTCAGGTCGACCGAGGGATCCCACGCCAACGTCGCTGAGTGCCTGCATCAACTCCCCTTTCGTCGGGGTGATGCGCGGCTACTGGCGGCTGGGCCATCTCGGCTTCTTTGGCCGAGACCCCTGGCTTTGCGCCCCCACCTCGCGATGGGTTTGCCTTTTTCAGGCCGTCGCCTGTGGCAACGCGTCTCGTTGCCTGCGGCGACCTTAGGGACCTTCGTCCCCCAAGCCATCTGGCTCAGCAGTACTCCCCCGGGGGGTACTTTCGGCTGCGGCGGCGCGGATGGTCGCGCGCACCGTCTCGGGGTCGAAGCCGCGACGCATCAGGAAGGCCCCGATGCGTTGGCGAGCCTTCAGTTCGGCAGGCAGGGGACGGCCCTTGAGGTGGCGATCGAGGGCGGTTCGGGCACGTTCGGCCTCGCTCGCCGGCAGTGCTTCGGCATCGAGCGCCGGCTCGGCCAGCTCCTCCCCGCGGAGCGATTCGAGGATGTCGCGCGGTACGCCGTGTTGGCGCAGCTCCGCTTCCACCATGCGCCGCCCGCGGGGTGCGTGGCGGTCGCGCTGCTCGGCCCACCATCGCGCGAAGGCGTTGTCGTCCACGTAGCCCATGCCCGCCAGGCGGTCGAGCGTGACAGTGATCACCTCTTCGGTAGCCGCCGCCCGGCGAAGGCGCCGCTCCAGCTCCCATCGGGTTCGCGGACGCGTGCCGAGGAAGCGGACTGCGATCTCCATCGCCGCCTCGTGATCAGGCGCGGGCCGCTCGGCGTCCGGAATACGTCGCCGCCGGCGTCCGACCATCGTTGCGGCGGCGCTCCTCTACTCCGCCTCGGGGATCCCCTCGACGCCGACCTCGATGGTCGCCACCTTGCCGCGGATCTCCGATTCAACCCGGTCGGCAAGCTCGGGGTGCGCCTTCAGGAAGTCACGCGAGTTCTCCCGGCCCTGGCCCAGCCGCGTCTCGCCGTAGTTGAACCACGCCCCCGTCTTCGAGAGGATGCCCGCGGCGATGCCCACGTCCAGCAGGCCACCCTCGCGGCTGATTCCCTCGTTGTACATGATGTCGAATTCAGCGAGCCGGAACGGGCTCGCCACCTTGTTCTTGACGACCTTGACACGGGTCCGGGAGCCGATCGCATCCGTCCCGTTCTTGAGGGTCTCGATGCGGCGGATGTCGAGGCGCACGGAGCAGTAGAACTTGAGGGCACGGCCACCCGGCGTGGTCTCGGGATTGCCGAACATGACCCCGATCTTCTCGCGCAGCTGGTTCGTGAAGATGAGCGCGGTGTTGCTGCGGTTGATGGCGCCGGTCAGCTTGCGGAGCGCCTGGCTCATCAGCCGAGCCTGGAGTCCCATGAAGCTGTCCCCCATCTCGCCTTCGATCTCGGCGCGTGGCACGAGCGCCGCCACCGAGTCGATGATGACGACGTCAACCCCATTGCTGCGGATCAGGGTCTCGGCGATCTCGAGTGCCTGCTCGCCGGTATCGGGCTGGGAGACGAGCAGCTCGTCGACGTTGAGCCCGACGTTCTTGGCATAGGTGGGGTCGAGCGCGTGCTCGGCGTCGATGAAGGCCACGATCCCGCCGGCTCGCTGCGCATTGGCGGCGATGTGGTAGCAGAGGGTCGTCTTGCCGCT
>JBDTMU010000191.1:0-3038 GCA_039934115.1 Chloroflexota bacterium
GCCTTCGTGATCGGGGCGATCCTGGCCATGATCCTGTTGGCGATCCTGTTCGGGCTGCTGCAAGTCGGGTCGCTGGTGGCGATCGCCCTGATTGGCGGGCTACTTGCGATGGGCCTCGTCACGTTCCTGTTCGTGCTGGCCATCGCCTTCGCGGCCGATGCCCTGGTTGGCCTGACGGTTGCTCGCTGGGCTTCGGCACGCATGGCCACTGGCATGAATGCCGAGAGCCGATGGCAGGAGCTGGGCCTCCTGGCGGCGGGCGCCGCAGCCGTGGTGATCGTGACGAGCATCCCGATCGTCGGGGGTTGGCTGAAGCTGGCCGTGATCCTGTTCGGGTTGGGTGCCTTCGCCGTCGCCTGGTGGCGTGCCTGGCGACCACCGCGCGAAGCGGCGCCAGTGCCCTAGGCGCCGGAAGCGCCCGCGACTCCGGTGACCTCCGCGGCCGTGACGCGGGCTCGCGCGGCAGCCGCGGCCAGCAGGGTCAGCGCCTCACCCGCGTCCACCGAGCCGTAGACGGCGGCCTCTGCCTGGCCCCAGGCGGCGAGGATCAGGCGGATCAATCGGTCCACCTCGGTGGGCGCGTGGCCCAGCATCACCAGCGTCTTCTCGACCTGGATGGTGTGCTCGCGGAAGTGCGAGGACCATCGGCCGATCCGGAAGCCGATGTCCAGGGCGAAGCCCATCCAGCGCGTCCCGTGGGCAAGTCGCTCGGGCGGCAGGCCGGCCAGCCGCTCCGCGGATTGGTCGATCACCTCGTCGAGCCGCGCACGGAGCTCGGCGGGGGTGCCCGCCTCCTCTTCCTCGTCTGTTGGGAGTGCGTCGTAGATGTGGGTGGGCCGCGCGGTGGGCAGGTTGGAGTCGGCCGCGCTCGGCATGCCCGATATCGGGGGCATGTTCAGCGCGGTCGGCAGGTTCGCGTCGGCCGGGAGCGCCTGCGACTGCCACCAGGCGGTGACCGCACCGTAGCTTCGTTGGCCACCGATGACGTGGCCGAGCGTCTGCCGGATGGTCCATTGCTCGTCGCCGGGGTCCGCGTCCCAGACCGTGTCCGGCAGCGGGATCAGGATGCCCTGAAGGTCCCATCGGGCTGCGGTGGCGGGGGCGATCAGGTCGGCGGCTCTCCCTCGCTCGACGCCTGCTTTGCGAAGCGCCGCTGCGGCATCGATGCCGGCGCGCTCGAAGTCCTCGAAGATCCGGTAGAAGCCGTAACGGAGCTCGTTCTCGCCGTCGCCCTTCCAGGCCCAGAAGGTCTCCATGTCGGTGTCTTTGAGCGTCGCCAGCTCGCGGACCGCGGCCATGGCGTCGCGGCGTGCGGCGAGGAGAGCTTCAGGAATGGGGCGAGGTTGGATGTCCTCGGTGTATTGGACGAGGGGGTTGGCGGCGGCGGTTGAGGTCATGGCGCAAGCCTACCGCGCAAAGAGATCGGGTGGGTCTTGAATGACCCACCCGCCGGGGTTCAGCGAGAGACGTTGACGTTCGTGCTCGGCGGAGTCTCCTCGGTCGTCTCTGTGGTGGTCTCGTCCACCGTGACGGTCTCGCCGTCGTTATCGGTGTTGACGTTCAGGTTGACGTTCTTGACCTCCTCCTTCGGGGGGTCATCGACCCGCTCATAGGTGGTCTTGGTGATCGTCTCTTCTTCGTGGTGCGACATGGGGATACCTCGTTCGGACCCACGGTCCGTGGGCTTAGGTCATTTTCGGACGATGCCCGTACCGCCAAAGTCATCAGCTGACCGCTCGACCTTCCAATCCCGTATCAGCCCGGCCCTGGCCTCGGGGCCGGGGTGCATCGGCCGTACCGTCATGGTCGATCGTGCAAACGTGCTGCACGGCCGCACGACTGCACGACTGCACGACTGCACGAAGGGTCATGACAGCGCTCGGTAAGGCGGCGATGCCCGACCAACTGCCCCGATCAGTAGCTCAGGACCTCGATCCCCTGCCGCTCGAAGTCGGGACGGTTGCGAGTGACGACCGTGGCCCCCAGCTCGGCCGCGACGCCAGCGATCAGCGAGTCCCCCAGGCCGAGCTTGCCCCCAGCCCGATGCCTGGTCAGCCGCGAATTGGCGGCCCAGCGCGCAGCGCCGGGCGACGTGGCTACGTATTCGAGAGGACCGAGCAGGCGCGCGACTGCATCGAGGTGGTCATCGGTCCCACCCGAGAGTGCTTCGCATGTGACCACGTCGCAGGTGAAGAGATCCGCGCCCTCTTCGTACAGGCGGCCAAGCAGCGCCACCGCCGGAGCGAATCCATGGGCGTGGTCGGCAATGAGGGTCGTGTCGAGGAGATAGCGCACTCAGTCGGTCTCCTCGCTTCGGAGGAAGTCCACCCAGCGGACAACCTCGTCCGGGCTCATCCAGCCGGGCGAGCCGACCATGATTCCAGCCGTCTCGCGGATGGCCTTGCCGAGCTTGTCGCGCTTCACGCGTTGGGCGACGGCCTCTGCCACGTACCGGCTGCGCCCGCGCGGGCCCGCGAGCTCATCGACCTCGGCCATGAGCTCTTTGGGGAGGGTCAGGTTCGTGCGAGCGAGTGCCATCGGGCTGTCGTCTCCAACCAGTGTGCGGGACTATGCGCACAGGGTAGCACACCCAGGTGGCCGAGGCGTGCAAACACCCGGCGCTGGCGGGAAACAGCGCCGGGTGCAAGGAATGGGAGTTAGTGCGCCCTAGTAGCGCGGGGTCGGATCGACCGGCTTGTCAGCCAGGTCGTCGTCCTCGTCCTTGATCTTCTCCTCGGTCTTGTCGCCAGCACCGGCTCCCCCGGCCGCACCGACAGCTCCACCGACGATGGCTCCGGGAGGTCCGGCGATGGCGCCACCGACGATGGCTCCACCGATCGCCCCGGCGGCCCCACCAGCACCCGCGCCGGCCTCGTCATGGCCCTCGGTGGCCTCACCGGCAGCTGCTCCGCCGGCCGCCCCGAGGGCTCCACCGACGACCGCGCCGACCGGTCCGCCTACCACGGCGCCCGCGACACCGCCCGCAACCGCGCCCGCCGCAGCGCCCTTGGCCTCGTTGGCATGCTCGTTGTCGTGCT
>JBDTMU010000192.1:0-3009 GCA_039934115.1 Chloroflexota bacterium
CAGCATGGCCTGGATTCTGGGAGGTGTGACGACGTCTCCCTTCTGCTCGTACAGGGCCAGAGCGAGGGCCAGCGCATCGGCCGCCTCATCGGCTCGCCCGGCCAAGACGAATACATCAGCAGCGTCGGTCAGGACGTCTGCACGGTCGGTGAGGAAGTCCGTCCCCTCGAGCTCGGCAACGGCTTCCCGCACGAGAAGCTCCGCCTCGTCAACTCGTCCCTGGTGCGCCCTCACCCGGGCGAGTGATCCCTTGGCCACGGGACCAAAGACCGAACCTTCCTTCGAGGCAGCGAACGTCGCGAGCGGCTCCGCGTCATCCCAGCGCTCCTGGCTGCAGATCGAGCGAGCGAGAAGCGCGGCAAGGGCGGGGTTCTGGTCGCCAAGGGCGGTGAGCCCATCGTAGCCCTCACGCAGGACGAGCTCCGCCGCGGCCGGGTCGCCTGCGACCATCTCGATGTCCCAGATCACCTCCGCCATGAAGTCGAAGTATCCCTGCTGTCCGGTGTCTCGGTAGAAGGCCCGGCAGCGGGCACCAAACTCCCGAGCCTCGGCGAACGCACCGAGCCGGGCGTTGAGGTGCGCCAGGACGTGGTACATCTGCGCCTCGACGCTCGGCTGGTTGTTGTACTGAACCAACAGCTGAGCACACCGATCGATCCCAGCCTGCGCCGGGGTCGGGCCACGGACGAGGGTGCGCGCGAGCGCTCCGAAGCAGTCATATTCTTCGTAGGCATCACCGGCCTTGCGTGCATGTGCCAGGACGTGTTCGACGGCTTCTTCCTCGTCGGCAGCGTGCCGCTTCCATTGCCAGGCGATGTGCCCCCGCAACCGCCAGACGCGAGCCAGACCACGGTCATCCCCGGCCGCCTCGAAGATGCCCATCGCCCACTCGGCATCGCGCGTGGCCACCTCGACCTCATCTGAGCGTTCGAGCCGCCAACGCCAGCGCTGGACCAACGCGTGGGCCAGCAGGCGGTCGTCGGCGAGGGCCCGTGCGGCGTCGACCGCCTCCGCCCAGATCGGGTCCGCTTCGCCGCTCCGGATCGCCTCCTCGAAAGCGCGCGCCAGATCAGGAAGCAGCGCAACGCGAGCGGGGTCGTCGGCGGGAAGCAGCCCCACGGCGCGCGAGAGGAGGTTGATGGCGGATGGGAAATCGAACCGCGCAAATGACCGGGTCCCACCTGACGAGAGGCGCGCGGCTCCCCGGTGGGCGATCGCCCGGTGCTCGTCGGTAACGGCTCCGAGCTGCACCCGATAAAGGTATGCCTGCTCCAGGTGGTAGCCGATGATCTCGCCCTGCTCGTCGGCATGGTCGCCGGCCGCCCGTTCCAGCCAGTCAGCGCATTGCTCGTGGAGAGTCGCGCGCAGATCCTTGGGCAAGGCGCCATAGGCTGACTCAAGGACGAGAATGTGGCGGAATCGGAAGGCGTCCTCTCCTGGCAGGGTTGACCGGTCTGGCCGGATCAGGTCCTTGCGCACGAGCCCTTGGAGGAGCGCATCGATGCGGACGCCCATCGACTCGGTCGACAGCTCGAGGACGGCACCGCGATAGAACACCTTGCCCACCACCGAAGCGCGCCCGATAACGTCGCGCTCCTCCGCGTCGAGCCGATCGAGGCGCGCGGAGAGGAGCGCTGCGATCGTGGGCGGAACAGCGACCTCCAATCGATCGCTCGTCGCAACCCAACGCCCATCGACAGAGCGGATCAGACCATCATCGATCAGCATCGCGAGCATCTGTTCAACGAAGAGCGGGTTGCCTTCGGCGGCATGCACGATCCGCTCGCGGACGTCCTCGGCCAGGTCGGTCGCGCCGAGCAGATTCGAGATGAGGGATTCGCTCTGGGCGTCGCTGAGGGGCTCCAGCAGGATCGAGGTCGCGTTCATCTTGCCGCCTGCCCAGCCGCCTCGCGTATCGAGGAACTCGGGGCGCGCTGTGCAGAGGAGCAGGATGGAGGCATCGCGCGCTGAGTCGGCGACATCGTCAATCAGGTCGAGAAACGCCGGCTCCCCCCAGTGGATGTCATCGAGCACCACGACCACCGGGTCCCCGGTCCCGAGGATCTCGAGCAGCCTTCGCACCGCCCACTGGGCCTCCTCGGGCGGGGCCGATCCGGACGTCACGCCGATCAGCTGCGCGAGACGATTAGCGATCGCTGACGCGTACTCATCCCCGGCCAGCCGATCGGCGATCTTCCGTTCCACGGTCGCGGACTCATCGAAGTCCTGCAGGCCAGCCGCTTCCTTGACGACCTCGGCGACCGGCCAGAAGGTAATGCCCTGTCCATAGGAAAGGCAGCGGGCGCGGAGAACCTCGGCCCGACCGTCCAGGTCCCTGAGGAACTCCTCCACGAGCCGCGACTTTCCGACGCCGGCGGTACCGAGAATCGTGAACAGGTGGCAGGCATTGTCAGCCGCCACACCGTCGAACGCGCGGCGCAGGGAATCGAGCTGTCGATCGCGACCGACCATCGGCGAGTCGAGCCGGCGCGCAAAAGGCTCAACGCCCTCGATGACCTGGACGAGACGGACCGGCGTGGTGGGCTCGGCCTTGCCCTTCAGCAGCAGCTGCTCGACCGCCTCGACCACCACCGCGTTGCTGACAAGCCGATGGGTGGTCGCACCGATCAAGATCTCGCCGGGGGCGGCAGCCTGTTCAAGGCGAGCCGCCACGTTCACCGCATCGCCGATCACCAGGGCCTCCCCGGCAACCGGGTCACCAGCGACCACCTCGCCCGTGTTGACCCCGGTGCGCACGGCGATCGTGACGCCCCAGTCCGCCAGCAATTCCTCGTTCAGCGAAGCCAGCCCAGCTCGCATGTCCACCGCGGCCCGCACCGCGCGAAGCGCGTCATCCTCGTGAAGGGAGGGAACCCCGAAGACGGCCACGATTGCATCCCCGATGAATTTCTCTACCGTCCCGCCGTGGCGTTCCAGGACCTCGCGCATGGTCACGAAGTAGCGGCTCATCACCCGCCGCAGGGATTCCGGATCGAGGCGCTCGCCCAT
>JBDTMU010000193.1:0-2980 GCA_039934115.1 Chloroflexota bacterium
TCACCCGACCCAGGATCTCGCTGACCGCCTCGATCGCCTCGTTGTCGCAGGTGACCGTCAGCTCGAGCCAGCGCATCGCCGCCGGGCCTAGCTGAAGAGGTCGCGGAGTCGCCCGACCAGGCTTGGGCCGCCCTTGGGAAGGACCGGCGCTGAGCTGATCTCGCCGAGCTCCTTGAGCAGGTCGCGCTCTCGCTTCGAGGGCTTGGGCGGGACCACCACCGTCACGATCACGTGCAGGTCGCCCCGACCGACGCCCCGCAGCCGGGGCACGCCTCGACCGCGCAGCCGCAGCTCCGAGCCACTCTGGGTCCCGGCCGGAATCTCCATGGGCTCCGCGCCTTCGACCGTGGGTACCTCGACCGTGGCGCCCAGGGCTGCCTGCGGGAACGTGACCGGCAGCTCGTAGAAGAGCTCGGTGCCGCGGCGCAGGAGCCGCGCATGCTCGCGCACCGTGACGGCAACGTACAGGTCGCCCGGAGGGCCGCCGCGCGGACCTGCCTCGCCCTGCCCCTCGATCGCGATCCGCTGGCCGGACTCGATCCCCGCCGGCACGTCCACATTCAACGTGCGCTGCTCGCGGACGCGGCCATCGCCCCGACAGTTCGCGCAGGGCTTGGAGACGATGCGGCCCTCGCCGCCGCAGCGCGGACAGGCAGTGACGTTCACCATCTGGCCCAGGATCGTCTGGCTGATCCGGCGCTTCTCGCCAGTGCCGTTGCACTCCGGGCACGTCTCCGGCTCGCTGCCGGGCTCGGCTCCGGAGCCCTCGCAGACCGGGCAGCGCACGAGGGTCGGGAAGCTGATCTCGCGGGTGACGCCAGAGACTGCCTCACCGAACTCGATCGTCAGGTCGTACCGCAGATCCGCACCCGCCACCACGCGTCGGCGGCCACGCGTGCCAGCCGGCGCGCCGCCGAAGAACGCGTCGAAGATGTCGCCGAACGGGCCGAAGCCACCCCCGAAGCCCTCGAAGCCACCGGCGCTGGCTCCGTCGACGCCGCTGTGCCCGAACATGTCGTATGCGGTCCGACGCTGCCGGTCGGAGAGGACGCGGTAGGCCTCGCTCAGCTCCTTGAAGCGGGCCTCGGCCCCGTCGCTCGCGTCGATGTCCGGGTGGTTGCGCTGGGCAGCGCGCCGGTACGACCGCTTGATCTCCTCGTCGGAGGCGTCACGCGGAACGCCCAGCACCTCGTAGTAGTCGCGCTTGGTCGCCATAGGGCGCGGATTATAGCGATTGGCACTCTGAAGTTCGGAGTGCCAGCAAGTCCCGGTCAGTTCGGGCGGATCACCACCGTCGACGCGATCTTGTCGTGCCAGCCCTGCTTGCGCGAGTCAAAGGCAGCCCAGATCAGGCCGATCAGGAGCGGAATGGCCGCGATGATGAGTCCGACGTAGCGCAGAAGCGCTCGCACCACGTCGATCTTCTTTCCGTCGGCGACGCTCACTACCTGCATGTTGAACGGCATCATCCCCACCGTCTGGCCGCGCCAGGCCCAAAAGCCGATGAAGTACACGAGCCCGATGAGCGTGCTCCAGGCGTTTCCAATGACATTGACCGTCACGAGTCCGTTTGTGGTCGTGGTGACCTGCGCGCCGGTGATTGGAATGAGTGCCGCCGACAGGAGCCCAATCACGATTGCATCAATGAAGAAGGCGAGGAAGCGGACCCAAAAGCCGGCGTAGTGCCACCCGGGCATCGGCCCCGGGCGCGTGATTGCGGTGGTGACAGGGGCGCCGGTCCAGCTGGACTCCGGTGAAGGCGGTGGGGCGGGCGGGGCGGGCTGATCGGTCATCGGGATCCCTCCTGTTCATTCTTGGCCGCGGGTTGCTCCTGTGTCGGTTGGGAGTCGGCATACAGCTGTGCCATGTCCTGGCTGCGATACCCAAAGAGGAACAGCGCGACGCCCACGACAAAGAACGCCAGGACGCCGATTCCTGCCGCCGGCAGCATTGTCCTCGTCAGCTGCGCAACGACGATTGCGGCCAGGACGGCAGCCAGCATCGCGTCCACGAAAGCGATGGTGACGGGCGTGGTGACCAAGCCGTGAAAGCGACCGGTATCGAGGCTGCTTGGCCCGACATCCGAGCCGAAGGTGCGAAAGATGCCCTCGGCGTCTTCCGTAACACCGGTGATGAAGTATCGCGCCAGCTGCGGATCGATCTCCAGGTAGGCGCCGCGCAGCCGGTTCATGCCCTTCACCCAGACGTAGTCCTCGTTGTTGATCTCGAGAAGCCGAACGTAGGTGGCCAGACCGATGAAGAGGACAACCGGCAGGATCAGGAGCGCAAACACCTGGAAGCCTTCGCCGAACGCGGTCGCCTGGGCCACCAGCGCGAGTGCCACGGTCGCGCCGGACAGCAGGGTGAGGAACATGGTTGCTCGCGCGAAGGACTCGTTCCATGAGAGCGACCGGGTGGCGAGGAGGCTCCAATGCTCGGTGGCGAGCATCTGAACGCGCAGCGCTCGAGCCGCCGCGTCGGGGTGCTCGCCGGCTCCGGCTGCCTGTGGCGGCCCCGACGGCAGGTGCTCCATGGCCATGTCGGCATTGTAGGGAGCGAGTCGCGCGCTGGTAGCATCCCGCCCGATGCCCGCGCCACTTCCCGATCTCCACATCTCGGCCGACCATGCTCGCCGATTCCTGGTCCGCCGCCACCTGCTTGGCCCGCCGCGGTCGCTCCGGGCGAAGCCGGCATCGGTCCTGCGCGTGGTCGATCGCCTCGGCAGCCTGCAGTTCGACCCGCTCGAGGTGCCCGGGGCCCGCAACCATGACCTGGTGCTCCACAACCGGATCGCCGGCTACCAGCGCGAGTGGTGCGACCGCTGGCTGTACGGCAAGGATCGGCGCCTGATCGAGCTCTACAACAAGAGCCTGAACATCCTGCCGGTCGATGAGCTCCCGTTCTATCGGCTGGCGTGGACCCATGGAGCGACCCGATACGAAGGCCTGCTGGCAGAGCACTCCACGCTGGCGAACCGCAT
>JBDTMU010000194.1:0-2933 GCA_039934115.1 Chloroflexota bacterium
CCGGCGGCCAGCAGCATTGACGTACCAGCATCCCATCTGCATACTCATAGACTCTGGCCGTACCTTGGTGACTTTATATGTCAAACGTCGTCGGCGAGCGCTTCCAGATCACCATTGATAAGAGAGTGCGCGACGAGTTGAAGATCAGGCCCGGCGACCTCGCTGTCGAGCGGGTCGAGAATGGGCAACTGGTGGTGGATTTCGTGCCGGCGCCGCACAACCGCTCAATGCTCGGCGCCCTGCGCCCGTACATCAAAGGACCCATCGAGCCAATCACGGACTGGCAGGCCATGAAGGATCGCGCCTGGGCCATGCGATCGGCGGAGATCATGGAGGTCCTGCGCCAGGACAGCGAGCGCCACCGGTCGGACGGTGAGGATCCCTCACCGTGAACCCACCCCGCCTCTTCTGCGACACCGGAGTGCTTGTTCGCTACTTCACGGGCGATGACCCTCCGCGCGCACTGGCTGCCGCCGAGTTGATCGATTCAGATGCGGTCCTGGTCATCTCAACTGCCGTCCTGCTCGAGTCCATCCACGTACTACGGGGCGACTACGGCCTCGCCAATCCGATCATCGGCCAGTTTCTGATCGAACTGCTGATGCGGGAGAACGTGCGCCTGACAGACGCCGATCAGGCGGAGACGGTGGCTGCTCTCCAGTGGTCGCTTCGGTCATCGGCGCGGAGGATCCCGGACGCCGTTATCGCCGCAGCCGCGCAGCGTGCCGCCTGTACCCAGATCGTCACCTTCGATGAGGCCTTCGGCTCCCCCAGCGTCCCCGTCCGACTGTTGTGACTTGCGCCCCTGCCCGGCTCAACCCTGGAGGGCGCACCAGGCATGCAGCGCGTGATCATTTCACCTGCCTACCCCCATTCGTGGCGGGGCTGCGCTTCAACCAGGCGTTTGAAGTTCTTCTGAACAGCCCTTGTCCGACGCCTCCAGTACGGCACCACAAGAGGCCCGAGCAGCTTCAACGCCGGCCGCAGCTCCATCTCGCGTGACTCGACCATCTCGGTCCCATTCCCCCTCGGCTCGATGGTCACGCGCAGAACAATCGATCGGAAGGGGCCGCCCGCGCTGACGAACATTGCGGCACGCGGCAGGTCCCATTCGGTGATCCGTGTCTTGAACCGGGTCTCGAAGCCCAGGATGACCATGCGGCCCTCCAACGTCGTGCCGACGCCCGGCGGGCCGGCTGAGGTCTGGCGGAATGCGAGAACGCTGCCGTCGCGCGGGCCATTGAACCAGTCGCTCGCGAACGCAACCACCTCATCCACCGGGCGGTTGATCACGATGGTCTCAATAAAGTGCGGCATCCACATCCTCCCGTACACCTCCCAGGCGGCGAGGCACGAGGTCGAGTTCTATCGAGGCTTGGCCTCGATCAACGCCTTGCTGCGGGCAAAGCTGGCGTGCAATCTTCGCCGGATAACGCGTCCCATGAAAGGCCACAGCAGCTTCATCGCCGGTTGCAGCTCGAACTCCGACACCATATGCAACAAGGTCCCATCGGCTGTGGCTTCAAGAGTTATGCGGGTGGCGCTCGACCGGAAGGGCCGGCCCGCGGTGGTCGCCGCAAAGGTATGCGGCGGGTCCCAGTCCGTGACCTTGAAGTCGTTCCGCGTCTCGAAACCCAGGACCACCCTGCGGCCCTGGAGAGTCGAGCCGACGCCGAGTGGGCCGGGCGAGGTCTGGCGCAGCCCGATGATGCCGGAGCCCGACATACGTGGGGCATTGAAGAAGTCGGTGAGGTACGCCCAGACCTCGTCGATCGGGCGATTGATCACGATGCTCTCATCGACATGCGGCATTGATCTCTTAGCCGCCGACAGCCGGCACGCCGAGCAATGTTGGAAGGATGTTCCCGAAGAAGAAGCCGACGATGCCGGCCACGGCCCCGATGGCAAGGATCTCGATCCCCGACCCGATGGGATTGCTGTGCGTCCAGCGGGTCTTCACGACGCCGATGGCGAACAGCACTGCACCCGTTGCGAAGATCGCCGCAAAGACCGCCACTCCGATCGGCAGGAGCAGATAGGGCAGGATCGGCGCGAGGGCTCCCAGCGCGAAGGCGGCACCCATCACGAGGGCGCCCTGGAGCGGTGACCCCTCTGCACCTTCGACCGCCACCCCGAATTGCCGCAGCACCTTGGTGTTGAGCAGGACCTCGCGGTGACGGCCGATCACCCCGGCGACCGCCGTGGCCGCCTCCGCGGGGAGACCGTCTTGCTCGAGGAGGTGCGCAAGCTCGATCTGCGCATCGCCCGGCCGGTCCGCGACCTTCTCGCGCTCTTCGGCAATCTGCGCCAGTGAGATCTCGCGCTGACTCTTGCTCGAGAGGTATTCCCCGGCCGCCATGCTGAATACGCCAGCGAGGCCGGTGGCGATACCAGCAATGAGGACGGCGAACCGATTGCCCGTGGCGCCGCTGACCGTGCTAACGACGGCGAGCGTGCTGACCAGGCCGTCCTGCGCGCCGAAGATCGCCTCCCGGATATCGCCAAGGCGGCTGGCCCGCCGCTGCTCCGCATCAAGGCGGCTTCCAAGCTCTGCGCGGTCGACGTTCACCGAGTCATGCCCATCACATCGAGCAGGCGGTCGAGGTCCTCGAGGGTGATCGTGCCTTTCTCGACGTGGCCGCGTTCGATGACGACCTGGCGGATCGTCTTCCGCTCGGCGAGGGCCTGCTTGGCGATGCTCGCCGCCTCCTCGTAGCCGAGGACCGGGTTGAGGGCAGTCGCGACCGAGGGCGACCCCTCCGCGTACTCCCGGGCGCGTGCCTCGTCAGCGGCAATGCCGCTGACGCATCGGTCTGCAAACAGGACCGATGCAGATGTCAGCAGCCGGATCGACTCCAGGAGGTTGCGCGCCAGCATCGGCAGCATGATGTTCAGCTCGAAGTTGCCGGCCGCGCCGCCGAACGCGATCGCGG
>JBDTMU010000195.1:0-2897 GCA_039934115.1 Chloroflexota bacterium
CCGCGCCCGCGGATCTCGCTCACCACCAACGGCATCGGGCTGGCCCGCACGGCTAGTGCGCTGCGGGCAGCGGGGCTGGACCGGGTGAACGTGTCGCTGGACACCCTCGATGCTGGGCGGTTCGCCGAGCTGACTCGTCGCGACCGGTTCGCCGACGTGGTCGCCGGTCTCGAGGGCGCGACCGCTGCGGGGCTGGACCCGGTCAAGGTCAACACGGTGCTGATGCGAGGTGTCAACGACGACGAGGCGGTTGCCTTGCTGCGCTGGTGTCTGGAGCGTGGTTACCAGCTGCGGTTCATCGAGCAGATGCCGTTGGACGCGCAGCACGGCTGGGACCGTGCCGAGATGGTGACGGCAGCGGAGATTCTCGGCAGGTTGGCGGAGTCGTTCACGCTGACCCCCGCGGGGTCGGAGGACCGAGGCAGTGCACCGGCCGAGACGTGGCTGGTCGACGGCGGTCCTGCTCGGGTGGGCGTGATCGGAAGCGTCACACGGCCGTTCTGCGGGACCTGCGACCGGGTCCGGCTGACGGCTGACGGCCAGATCCGCAACTGCCTGTTCGCGCGCGAGGAGTCCGACCTGCGGGGCCCGATGCGCGCGGGTGCGAGCGACGAGGAACTCGCTATTCGTCTGCGTGCGGCTCTTCATGCGAAGAAGGCCGGCCACGGCATTGATGACCCCGGCTTCCTTCAGCCTTCCCGGCCGATGTCAGCGATCGGCGGCTAGCGGCGGCCGGCGTACGCCGTCATTGCGGAGACCACTCGGCCAGCGGGACCGTCTCGCGCAGGAATCCGCGCATCTCGAGGAAGCCCGCCAGCTGTTCCCGGTGCGCCTCGCAGGTCGCCCAGGCCTTGCGACGATCGGGGGTATGCAGCTTGGGGTTGTTCCACGCGAGCACCCAGACCGCCTCGGCGCGGCAGCCTTTGGCCGAGCAGATGGGGGTCTCGTCTGATGGCACGGTGGAAGTCTCGCAGCCGGGAACGGGGCGATGCCGGGCAGCCACGGGGGGAGCCGCCCGGCATCGCGTCTACGCGGTCACGGACAGGCGCTCCGGATCGCTCAGCCGGAGTATTGCACGGTTATGTGTCACGCGAGGCAGGTGCGTCGATCGCCGTGCGATCGGGCGCGGCCATGACCGGAAGGGCCTCGATACGCTCGCGGCCACCGTTGGCGAACACGACGGACAAGTAGGGCAGAACGATCGCGGCCCCGATCATCACCCAGCGCAGCCAGCCGTCTGTCACGACGGCGAGCAGGAAGCAGATGGTGCGCACGCCCATGGACACCAGGTAGCGGCGAGTCCGGCTGTTGACGTCGTCCCGTACGCCGGGTCGGGCGCCCGTGATCTGGTAGATCGGCGAGCGCCCGCGCCGGCGAAGGCTGCCTGGAGCGCGAAAGGACGTCACCCCTCCACAGTAGGTCAGCCGTGGCGACGCTGCCGTCCGCATGCTCACGCAACGAGGTCCGACGAAGACCGCATGTGGGGTGCTGTATTTCTCGGACCGCTTCAGCCTCCTTCCTCCGACGAGTGCACCCGGCACTCAAAGCGATGGAAGAGGACCAACACATGAAGATCAACTCTCTGAAGCGGCGCATGACGGCAGTCAGCCTGGTGGCTGTCAGCGCGCTTGCCGGAGTCGGCGCCACCACCGCTCTGAGCGGACCAGCGAACGCCATCCCGACCGTCCAGAGGCACTGCGCCTTCGACGTGGCGGGCAACACGGCCGTCAACGGCTGGCGTCCGGTTAACTCGGCGGTCAGGGTGACCAACAACGTTGGCCGGTTCGTCGTCGTGAACTTCAACGCCGACGCTGGCGTCGACACGCTCGCCGAGATCCGCCTGGGCTACCGGATCGACGCCGGCGCGGTCCTCCTTCGCGGCGCGCAGAACTTCGCCAACCACACGGAGTACTGGCAGACCCGGCACAGCATGGTCGTGATCTGGGTCCCGGCCGGCACGCACACCATCCGGCCGTACTGGCGGATCAGCGGCGCGGCTGGCACGAACGGCATCATCGCGGCTCGCTGCCTGACGGCTGAGGCCTACACAAGCTGAGGTCATCGCAACGAACGAGGAGGTCGGAGCGGCTGCGCTCCGACCTCCTCCTCGTTCTTGTGCCGGCACAGGCGCCTCATCAGCTGTGCCGTCAAAGGCAAGCGGCGGTCAGTGGAACTCACACCAGACCGTCTTGCCACCGTCTGCGTGGCGGCTGACCCCCCACCGGTTCGCCAGGCTTGCCATCACGGCTATGCCCCGCCCGGATCCGGCGTCGGCGGCGACCTGCTGGTGACGAGGCATGTAGTCCGACGAGTCCCTGACACTGATGCGCAGCTCGTCAAGACTCCCTCTTGTGAGCGCGACCTCAACTGCTCCTGGCGCATACCGCAAGGAGTTGGTGACGAGCTCGGTCATTGACGACATGGCGCTGTCGATGTCCATGCCGCTGTGGGGCTGATCCTCGATCCAGCGGCGGGCCCACCAGCGAAGTTCGGACAGACAACCGGGCGGTTCGCCCGAGCGGAGCTGGTCGGTGTGTGGTGGTCATGGTGCCCCCAACCGATCGCGTGCCGTGGCGTCGCCGGATCGAGAGCAACGGGACTCGCCCAGGAGAATTCTGTGGGGCAAACCTGGAGAGATCATCCCCAACGGGCACGACCCGTAACCCTGCGTAAGGGAGTGAACACAAGGATTACCGCTGTCGCCGGTTCGTCGCGGTCCTCCGGTGCGGCGCGCAGAACTGCTGAAAACGCGAGTCGGGTCGGGCCGCAGGCGCTCTAATGGCCGTTAGCCGTGAGTTGATGGAGGGATCTTCCGTGCCAAGTTTCGGGGACCAGCGCATCAAGATCGGCCAGTACGCCAACGGCAAGCCCAAGTACGTCACCCGTCGGCACTACGC
>JBDTMU010000196.1:0-2861 GCA_039934115.1 Chloroflexota bacterium
CGCTGATGGGGGTCGTGCTCCTGTCCGGCTACACCGCCGAGACCCTCGACATCGAGCGAGTCACCGCGCAGGGGGCGACATTCGTGCCCAAGCCGGTCTCCTCCAACCAGCTCCTGCGAGCTGTCCTCGCGGCAGTCGCATCGCGGCGCGCGGCCGGAGAGCGTCGGTGACCACGCCAGCGGTGGGACTTGCCCCGATCCTCGTGGTCGACGACGACGCCGGCATCCGCGAGCTCATCGCCGTCGCTCTTGGACGGGCCGGGTTCGACGTCGTTGAGGCCGCGAACGGCCGGGCGGCGCTGGACATCGTGAACACCTCGCCGGTGGCCATGGTCGTGCTGCACATGGGGATGCCGGAGATGTCCGGTACGGTCGTGGTCCAGAGGCTTCGGGCCAACCCGGAGACTGCGACCCTGCCCGTCCTGCTGATGACCGGCTCCGCCGACGAGATGAGCGTGATCGAAGGCCTCGCGGCAGGCGCCGATGACTTCCTCCTGAAGCCGGTGCGCCTCGACGAGCTCGTGTCGCGCATCAACGCCCACCTGCGCCGGGACGTCGCGTGGACCCAAGTGCTCGAGCAGCGCACCGCGCAGATTGCCCGCCAGCGCGCCGTGATTGCCGACACCCTGCGGGGTCTCCGTCCAGGCGACACGCCAGAAGACACGGCACAGGCCATCTGCCGCCATGTCGTGCGACTGTCCGGCGTGACGGCTGCCCAGATCTTCACATTCGAGCTCGATGGCCGAGCAATGCCGATCGGCTTCACGCTGGCCGGGGCAGCCGATCCGCCATTGCGGCGCCTCCCGTCCGAGCGAAGCGAGCATCTCCGCGGCCGGGCAGCGGAGGGACCGTGGATCGAGCCATGGGTGCCTCGACGCTGGCACCCATACAACGACCTTCTGACAGGGCTTGGCCCCCATCTGGTGGCGTACGCGCCGGTGCGGTCGAACACCCAGCTGATCGGTCTGCTGGTCATCGACGCTGCGGAATCGGTCGATGAGCGCGCCCTCGCCGAGTCGATGCCGGCGCTCGTCGAATTTGCCGATCTCGCTGCGGCGCTGGTCGGGCGCGACGTCGCCGAGCGCACCGAGGCGAGCGTGGCACGACAGCACATCCAGGCGATCATCGCCAACGCGGACTTCGAATCGGTCTTCCAGCCGATCGTCCACCTCGAGAACGATGCCGTCATCGGCTACGAGGGCCTGACGCGCTTCACCGATGGGGTCAGCCCGGATCTCCGCTTTGCCGAGGCGATGGCCGTCGGCCTTGGTCCAGAGCTCGAGGCGGCGACCCTGAAGGCGTCGTTGACCGCTGCGACGGCACTGCCGGGCTCTGCGTCCCTCAACCTCAACGTGTCGCCCGCCTTGATCATGGCGCGACAGCCACTGCAACAGCTGTTGCGCGGCGTCGGGCGTCCAGTCGTGCTCGAGGTGACCGAGCACGCGCAGATCGTCGACTACGAGGCGTTCCGCGAATCCTTCGCGACCCTTCGCCCCAGGGTGGAGCTTGCCGTCGACGATGCGGGTGCCGGTTTCGCAAGCCTGCGCCACATCCTTGAGCTGCGCCCCGCGTTCGTGAAGCTGGATCGGTCCCTGATCGCCGGCCTTGAGTCAGACGAGGCGCGTCAGGCAATGATCGTCGGCCTGCGCCACTTCGCACGCTCTGTCGGTTGCCAGCTGATCGCAGAGGGGATCGAGACGGAGGCCGAGCTCGAGGTGCTGCGCAGCCTGGAGATCCAATTGGCCCAGGGCTTCCTCCTCGGGCGCCCACGGCCGGTGGCCGACCACGTCCGCGACGGAGGAGAGCTCAGGCCTGGAGCTTGACGGACTTGAAGAGCTCCTGGTATCTGTCGCGCAGCAGCTCAATCTCGCTCAACCTGCGCCCCCATTCCACGGTGCCGGGGAGGAGCTCGGCCAGGTCTCGTTCGGCGGCACGCCACTCCCGGAGGACGCTGCCGACGGAGAAGACGATCGGCGGCGCCTCGGGCGCGCCCTCGATCTGCCACATGCGGGCACGAAATCCCGGGGCGGCGGTTTCGATCGCATACGAGATTCGAATCGTGGTTCCGTCGGCACGCTTCAGACCGGCCGTTCCGACCAGCGGCCGTAAGCCGCCAGATTCCCACTCGGCACGCAGTGCGGCCTGCTCAGACTGGTTCGTGGGAAGGATCGAGAATCTGTCGGACGGCGAGGCGCGGAGTTCTGCGAGCGTGACGCCGAAAAGCTGAAGTGCCGGCTTGTTGGCGCCGATGTATCGGCCCGTTGCGTCAAGGCTGATCACCGCCTCAGCTGGCCGGTTGGTCATGGTCTTGGTCATCTCGCGGATCGAATTCTGCAATCGGTCTGACACATTCATCGTCAGCTCGAGGATGCCAATGTCTCATATGTCGTCTGTACGCTTTCAGACATACAACAGGGAGACAATGGTTCGTCATGCGAAATAACTCCCATCCTGAGCCGCCGACCGTCGATCCTCGAGCCAACCACCTGCTGCGCGGGTTGACGGATGACGAGTTCGACCGCATCCGCGCCGAACTCGAACCGGTCCGCCTGGAGCGCTCCACCGAACTGGAATCGGCCAACGAGCAGATCGAGTTCGTCTACTTCCCGACGAGCGGCGTGGCCTCCATCGTGGCCCTCGAGGAGGGTGGCGAATCGGTCGACACCGCCATGATCGGGCGAGAGGGGATGACGGGCCTCCCCGTCTTCCTGGGCACCGGCCAGTCGCCGGTCCGCACCATCGTCCAGGTGCCGCTCACGGGCGTGCGGATGCGATCCGAGGTGCTGGTGAATGAGCTCTCGCGCGGGGGCACGCTGGTGCGGCTGCTGCAGCGGCATGCCCAGGTCGTGATGGTGACGATGG
>JBDTMU010000197.1:0-2861 GCA_039934115.1 Chloroflexota bacterium
AGGCCGCTGAAGATCGCAACGCTGCCAACCACCAGCAGGCTGGCGGCCAGGCTGGCGTGCAGCGCGACCGAGAAGAGGAGAGCTGAGGTGAAGCCGGAGACAAGCCAGGCGGCCGTCAACCAAGCGCGGCGATGGGCGAGGACGGCGCGGACCGGCGACATCGCCGCATCGACGCCTGCATGGACCTCCCTGCTCACGAACCGTCCTGCGGCGCGGGGTGCGCCCGGCACCGCGCGTGCGACTCCGACCAGTCGTCCGAGGAAGTGAGCAATCGCAGCGATGACGGCGCGCAGGCGGACCAGCGCTGGGAACTCGCGAGGCGGGGACGGCTCAGCCGCCACCGGGGTCGTCTGCACCGGGGTCGTGGGCTGCACCGCGGGCGCCGGGGCGGTCAGGTTGGTTACCTTCTTCCGCTCCTCGTCGGGCTTCGCAGCAGGAGTCGAGAAGGTGGACAGCTCGGGCATCTCGTGGCGCTTGGGCACGGCCTTGCAGCGGTAGCAGCGCGTATCCTGCTCCCGGTTCGCCGACCAGCATTCGCGGCAGATCCATCCGTTTTCAAAGACTGGCATTGGACGAGCGTAGCCAGCCGGCAGGCCATGTCGATGACGGGAAAGTACCGTAGGCCACTTGGCGGGGCACCCAGCGGGTGTAACGCCCGGCGTAGGGTGAGAAGAGAGCAACCTCGTCACCAAGAACGCGCAGGAGAAGAACCGATGCGTCTCGCCACGATCATGGCTGCGGGCGTGCTGCTGCTCGCCGCGTGCAGCCCCCAAACCGGCGCCGGAAGCGCTGAGCCGAGCGCCGGTGGCATCGGTGTAACGGTCTCGCACACGAGCGCGGGTGACGCGCTGGCGGGAGCCGACGGCATGACCCTTTACATCTTCAAGGCCGATACTGCCGGGACCAGCACCTGCTACGACGCCTGTGCCGAGAAGTGGCCAGCCCTCCTGGGCGATGGTGCGGACGTGAATGCCGATGCCGGGATCAGCGGCCAGTTCGGGACGACGACCCGCGACGATGGCAGCAAGCAGGTCACCCATGGCGGTCAGCCGCTCTACTACTTCGCTGACGATGCCGCCGCGGGCGACGCGAAGGGCGAGGGATTCGGGGGCGTCTGGTTCATCGCCCCCGTCGACGAAGCGTCGGCCAGCCCCGGCGACCAGTCGTCGGGGAGCTCTCCCGACCTCGGCTACTGAGCCCTCGCCCCGGGCGTAGACTCCGCTCGCCATGAGACGCAGAGGCGAGCAGGAACGCGAAGAGGCCGAGGCTCACGAACAGGCCGAAGCCCGCCGGGAAGCGCTGCTCTCCGAGCTGAAGGCGCGGGAGGCCGCCGATCGCGCTCCGGAGCCACAGACAGCTAAGCCAGAGCCTCCGGAAGCCGAGCCGGACGAGCCCGAACGCCCCGCGACCGACGAATCGGCCGACGCAGAGGTGGCCGAGAGGGCGGAGCCAGAGACAGCCTGAGGGCGGGCTCTATGGACCGACGAGGGCGTCGTGGATGACCTGCGCGTTGTGCAGCAGCATGCCGTCCAGCGTCGCTCCGGCCGACCCGGGCGGGCCGAGCGAATCGGTGTACAGCGGGGTGTCAACGACGCGTGCACCGGTCTCCGCTGCGATCGCCTTGGCGAGCCGAGGGTTCACGGCTGACTCGCTGAAGATTGCCGTCACCCCCTCGCTCCGGATGACGTCGGCGAGCTTGGCGAGCTGCGCCGGGTTCGGCTCTGCGGAGACATCGAGGCTCGGAAACACCGACCCGACGAACCGCAGGCCGTACTCGGCCATGAAATATCCGAGCGCGTCGTGGTTGGTGACGATCCCTCGCCTCGCTGCCGGGATCTCGGCCATCAGCCGTCGGATCTCGCGATCAGCCTCCTCCAGCCGGGCGACGTAACCGGCGGCTCGGGTCGCGAACGCGTCCGCCAGTTCAGGACGCGCAGCGCTCAAAGCGTCACGGACGTTCTCGACGAGATGAATCGCGTTGGGGGCGGTCAGCCAGTAGTGCGGATCAACCTCGCTCGCCTCGGCCGGGTCGTCCGGCGCCCGCAGCGCGATCCCGGTGCTCATGTCGTGCAGCCGGTCGGCGCCGCCGATGGTCGCCAACGCGTCCTGCAGCCACGTCTCCAGCCCGGCGCCACTCTCCAAGATCAGGTCAGCCTTCTCGATGGCCGCCGCCGCCGGTGGAGTGATCTCGAACTCGTGTGCCTCCGCGCCTGGCTGCAGCAGCACCGTCAGCGAGATGCCATCGCCACCCACCGCCCGCGCTGCCTCACCAACCTGGGTTGTGGTCGCCACGACCCGGAGCAGACCGTCACTTGGCGAGGGGGTCTCGCCATTGCACGCGGCAAGCGCAACGACACCGAGCGTCAGCCCCAGGAGCACGACGAGGCGTCGCATGCCGATCAGGCGATCGCCGCGTTTTCGGCCCGGCACGTCAGGCAGCGACCGTAGAAGTCCAGCCGGGCATCGTCGATCTCGAATCCCAGCTCGTGGGCCAGGCGCTCCGTGAGCGGTGTCACGTAGGCCTCGTCGATCTCCTCGACCCGCCCGCAGCGCGTGCACGCAATGTGGTGGTGGTGGGCCGGCAGGCAGGCAACGTACGCGTAGACGTGGCCGTCGAGCTCAAGCCGCCGGGCAACGCCGGCGTCCACGAGCGTCTCGAGCGTCCGAAAGACAGTCGCTCGACCGATCCCCCGCTCGCGCCGTCGCAGGCTGCGATACAGCTGCTCGGCGGTCAGCTGGCGGCCGGCCGCGGCAAGCGCGTTCGCGACGAGCAGGCGTTGACGAGTGACGCGCTCCCCGGCGGCGCTGAGCCGATCGGCCGCAGCCAGGCTGATTCGATCCATGAAGAGAGGCTAACACAG
>JBDTMU010000198.1:0-2764 GCA_039934115.1 Chloroflexota bacterium
GCGCCCCGACTGGACGAGCCCGGCGGCTGCTCGAACGCGCTCCGGCGTGATGAAGCCGGCGGCAAGAAGCTGCCCGAGCTGGAGGCCCTGACCATGGCCCGGCGCGCGATCGACGCCGGCGCCGCGGGCGTGGGCATGGGACGGAACATCTTCCAGAGCGACGCCCCGATCGCGATGATCCAGGCGGTGAGCGCGGTCGTCCATGAGGGAGCCAGCGCCGCTGACGCCAAAGACCTCTACGAGACACTCCGCGCAGGGTAGGTCAGTCTCGCGGCCACGGCGTCACATGCCCGGGATCGTGAACTCCCCTTCGGTGACGTCGGGAGACGGGGGCGGACTGAAGTCCACGACCTCGTCGAAGTTGCTGAAGCTCAGCGTGGCCTTGATCGTCCCGACCGTCGCGCTGTCGACGCTGGTCGAGACCTCGGTCAGCCACAGCTTCTCGCGGTCGAAGAGCAGGTTGATCACCAGGGCATCGCCGAAGATCGTCGAGGGATCGAGGGAGGCAGCCGCACCTGCATCGGTCATCAGGGTCGATGGGACGGTCACGCTGACCTGGTAGCACTGGCGATCGCCGCAGGCCACGTCGGCGAGCTTCTTCGTAACCACGCCGTCCTTCGCCAAGAATTCCTTCACCTTGTCGATCGCCACCTGGGGATCGAGCGACGCGGACGGCATTGGGCTGCCCATCAGGTCGTTTGCCTGGTGGAACCACTTGATCCCGCTCATGCTCGTCCGGTACCAGACGTCCTGGCCGATGACGATCACGTCCGCCGTCAGGCCGAGGAAGGCAGGCACCGCGAGGGTTGCATGAAGGTTCTTGGCCTCGATGTCGACATCGGCCTCCAGGCTGGTCGAATCGAGGTTGAAGGTGCCGCCGCCATCGGGCACGGTGAAGCTCCCGTCGAGCGCGAGCGAGACGTGGAGGCTCTTCAGGTTGGCCGTCGCCTCTAGACCCTGGGTGATGATGTCAACCGGGCTGGCGATCGCCGGCGTGCTCTGGCAGGCCGCCAGCACGGCAAGCATGGCGACGAGCATCGGTGCGAATCTGCGGAACACGGCCCCTCCCTGGATGGATGAGTTCGCGAGCAGGATACGCCGGTTCGGCCTCGGACCAGCGTAGACCGATGGTCATGGGCCACTCGCCGTCCCGTCCGGTCGATTACCGTAGGACCGATGCGTCGCGTGCAACGGACCGCCCAGATCGCCGCCCCGCCGGCCGAGGTGTACGCCTTCCTGGCCGAGCCTGCCAACCTGCCCCGCTGGCAGGCGGGGATCGTGTCGGCCGAGCGGATCTCTCCCCCGCCCACGGAGGTCGGCTCCACCGCGCGGGTCGTGCTCGAGCTGATGGGCCAACAGGTGAATGCCGAGATCACCGTTCGCGAGGCCGATTCGCCGCGACGCCTCGCCCTCGCCGCGAGCGTGAGCGGAATGGGGATCGTGGCCACGCTGGACCTTGCGGCACACGACGGCGGGACGGAGATCACGCTCGCATCGGAGGTGCGCGCCGAGAACATCTTCATGGCACCGCTGGAACGGATGGTCACCGACACCGCTGAGCGCGACCTGGACGCCAGCCTCAGCCGTTTGCAGGCTGCTCTGACAGACCGATGAAAGTGTTCGCCAACTAGGTCCGACGACGGCGGGGACGGATCAGCACCAGGAAGCCAGCCAGGACAAGGATGACCGCCAGGTCGACGTCGACCGGTGCCGGCCCGCTGCCCATACTCGCGTCCGGGAGCGTGGGCGGCCCGGGGGGTACCGGTGCGGGGGCCCCAGGGGCGGGCGTTGCGCCAGGGGGCACAGCCGCAGGTGCGAGCGGGTTGGGAACGATCGCCGGGGGAAGCACCAGCGTGACGGTGCTGCCACCGCCAAAGTTGACGCTGCTGCCGATCATGAAGTCCTTGTTCAACACCGCCAGGTTGGCGGACTGTGACGTTCCGAAGAAGAGCTGGACGGGCGTGTAGGCGGTGATCGCGCCGCCGGAACGCTCCGTGATCCGACTCAGGGGGACCTGCCAGTCGACGAAGTACTGGCCGCTGCCATCGGGCAGGCCGCGTGCGCCGGCAGAGAATTCGCCGCCCGCATTGTTGAACGGCGTGGCGTAGACCTCGGTGTGGGCGGTGCCATCGGCGTTGGCGACATAGACGAAGTCGCGCTGCGGGTTCTTGCCGTCGAGGCCCACCGCTACGCGCGCGACGCCGTTGACCGCGATCTGCAGCATGTACGTCGTTGACTGGAATCCGCCAGCAGATGCCTTCTGGGGATCGCCAGCCAGCCGGATGCGGAAGAAGACGTCCGTGCCGTTCGAATTGAAATAGACGGAATTGAGATTCCCGGACGGTCCGCTGCTCACATCGCAGTAGCCCTGGCCGCAGCCCACGTCGCCGATGACGTCGCTCACCCCGGAGCCGCCTGACAGCAGGTACGCGCGCCAGGAGGAAGGCCATGCGCCGGCGTGGTCGCCGGCGGGGCTGTCCGTCGCCAGGACTGTCGAAGCGAGCAGGCAGACGGATGCAGTCGCCAACACGAAGGCGAAGATTCTGCCGCGAATGCTCTTGGGCGGGCCTGGCATGGGGCGACTATCGGCGGTGCGACTTCGCGCACGAATGACCCGCCCGTTCGCCGTGGCGTGACTTTGGTTTGGCCCCTCCGGGCCCCGGGGGCCTCGAGGCAGAGCGTTCGCGCCCGGCTGATATACTCCCGCCCGAACGCGTTGACGCGGGAGCAGTAGGCGTCCGCCTCGATCCGCAGCGAGCCGGGA
>JBDTMU010000199.1:0-2760 GCA_039934115.1 Chloroflexota bacterium
CGATGCCGCGGAAGACCTGCCACTCGGTGGCGCCGTCCATGCGCGCCGCCTCCATCAGCTCAGGGTTGATCCCCTTGAGCGCCGCCGAGATGATGACCATGGCGAAGCCGGTCCACATCCAGGCCATGACGATGATCAGCATGAAGGTGTTGACGCTGAAGTCCTGGACCTGCAGCCAGGGTATCGGGCCCACGCCAGCGATGCCGATCGCCGCATTGAGCGTTCCGGTCTGGTCAGCGCTGGGTGGCTTGTACTGGTACATGTAGAGCCAGATCACGCCGGCCGCGACCATGCTGATCGCAAGCGGAACAAAGATGACGCTCTTGGCGAACGACTCGTAGCGGACCTTGTCGACGAGCACGGCCACCAGCAGGCCGAAGCCCACCACGAACAGCGTCAGAAAGATGAGCCAGAGCACGTTGTTCTTCAGTGCTGACAGAGCGTCGGGGCTGCCGAAGAACCAGGAGAAGTTCTCGAGCCCCACGAAGTTCGAGCCGGTCTGGTCCTGGAAGCTGCGGATGATGGTGCCGATCATCGGGTACACGAGGAAGACGGCGAGGAAGGCGAGGGCCGGGGCAAGCCACAGCCACGGCCGAATGGCCGGTCGGCGGCGTTCGGGCAGCAGGCGCAGCACCTGCTCCGTGGTCCAGATGTAGCCGACCAGGACTCCGGGCACACCGACAACCACGATGGCCGCGGTGATCAGCTTGTCGGTCATGCTCCTCCTCGAAGGTCAGGAGGTCCGTTGTGGGCCGAGGCGCGACGTCTGTCGCACCTCGGCCCTTGGCAGGTCATATGCCCCTACGTGGCGGGCTTGTAGGCGTCGACGGCGACGGTATCCAGGGCCTTGAGGGCCTCGTCGACCGTCTCCGAGCCTGAGGTCAGGCTTACGAGGTGCGACAAGAAGGCCGCCCCCATCGCGGTCGGCATCGTATCGGATGCATCGAACACGAACTGCTCGGCGTTGGCGACCGCAGCCCCAGCGTTCTTGCTGAACTCATCGGGATAATCGGTCGCATTCTTGTTGGCTGACAGCGCGCCGCCGGCCTTGACCCAGATGTTCTGGGCGTCGGCGGTGACCAGGTACTTCATCAGTGACTTGGCCGCGTCGGTGGCGTGGAACATGCCAAACAGGTCACCGGCACCCTCGACGGCCTTCGAGAAGTCCGGGTTGATGGCCGGGAAGGGGAACGCGTTGAAGTCGGTGCCGGCCTTGAGCTTGGCGAACCCGCCCTGGCCGCTCATGAAGCTCGCCTGCTGGAAGAGCGCGCATCCGGGCGGGCTCTTGAGGAGCGGGTCGCCCCCCAGCTCGAACTTCGTGGCGACGGCATTCGTGCCGCCACCATAGGTGTTCTTGATCACGTCCGCATACACGTCGAAGGCGGCCTTGATCTTCGGATCGGTCCACTTCACCTTGCCGGCTGCCCAGTCGTCGTACACCTGAGGGCCGGACTGGCGGAGCAGGATGTTCTCGATCCAGTCGGTCGCTGGCCATCCCGACGCGGCGCCGGACTCGATGCCGACGCACCACAGGGCCTCGGCGTCGCCCTGGTTGGCCTCGCCCTGTGAAATCAGCTCATCCCACGTGGCAGGCGGGCTGGCCGCGTAGTCATGGAGCTTCGGGTTGTAGAAGATCAGCCCCTTGAGCGCGGCCTTGATGAAGACGCCGTAGGTCTTGTCACCGACCTTGCCCAGGTTCACGAGCGCGGGCGAAGTTTCGTCGGTGTAGGTCGCCACGTCGAGGACGTCGTCGAGTGGCTGCAGGGCGCCCGCATCGGCATATTCGGCCATCTGTCCGGGGCCAGGCAGGCCTGCCACGTCCGGCAGGACGCCGGTCGGGATTCCGGCTGCGAGGATGTCGTTGATGGCTCGCGTGCCCTGGTACTTGACCTTGTTGCCCGTATCAGTCTCCCAGGGCTTGACCATGGCCAGGAAGGCGTCCTGCTCGGCATCGGTCCAGGTGCCGATGACCGTGACGGTCTTTGTGTCGCCACTCGGTGTTGAGGTGCCGCACGCCGCCATCACCAAGGCGATGACCACGAGCGGCAAGAACCAACTGAATCGTCGCACGATGAGATCCTCCATTACGAAGCCACCGATGGGTGGCATAGCTCGTGGCTGGTCGTCAACTGACCAGGGCCTTTTCGGATTCCGGATCGAAGACGAAGAGCCGATCGAGCGGCACGGCCAGCTCGACGTTGTCGCCCGCCTTGACCTTGCGGTCGGACGGCAGGAGGGCCACGATGTCGTTCCCCTCCGCCCGTGCGTGTATCAACTCTTCGTTTCCCATGTACTCGACCACGTCCACCTCCGCGGGAAACCGCATCGCTTGGGCATCGCTGCCGTTCGCAAGCACGAGGTGCTCCGGCCGAAAGCCGATCGTCAGGTTCTTGCCGGGCGTCTGCGCCGCAGCAACCCTGGCCGGCTCTCCCCCGAGGCTCAGCTTCGTCTCCCCCATCATCAGCTCGCCGCCGGCGGTCGTGACAGTGACGAAGTTCATCGCCGGCGAACCGATGAACCCTGCGACGAACAGGTTCGCCGGGTGGGTGTAAAGCTCCTCCGGCGTGCCGACCTGCTGGAGCAGGCCGTCCTTCATGACCGCGATCCGGTCGCCCATCGTCATCGCCTCGACCTGGTCGTGGGTGACGTACACGATGGTCGTGCCGAGCCGGCGATGGATGCGCGCGATCTCGGCGCGGGTCTGAACCCGCAGCTTGGCGTCCAGGTTGGAGAGCGGCTCGTCCATCAGGAAGACCTTGG
>JBDTMU010000200.1:0-2753 GCA_039934115.1 Chloroflexota bacterium
GTGCGCGAGCATGAGAAGTATCTGTTCGAGCACGCGTGGGCAGCGCTCGGCGAGATCCCCGGGGTGCGCCTCTTCGGTCCGGCCGATTCGTCCATCCACGCCGGCGTGATCAGCTTCGTGCTCGACGAGGCGCACCCGCACGACGTCGCGACCGTCTTCGACAGCGAAGGGGTAGCGGTCCGTGCCGGCCACCACTGCGCCCAGCCGGTGATGCTGCGCTACGACATCCCGGCCACCACGCGCGCCAGCTTCTACGTCTACAACGACCTCGACGACATCGACGCGCTGACTTCCGCGGTACGAGCCACCCAGACCCTCTTCGCGGACTGAGCCGATGGACAACCTGTACCGCGACTTCATCCTGGAGCACTACAAGCGCCCCCATAACAAGGGCACGCTCGACCCGCACGACCTCCATTTCGCCGATTCGAATCCCACCTGTGGCGACGAGATGAGCATGACCCTGGTCCTCGACGATGGCCGGATGGCGATCGCCGACGTGGCCTTCGACGGGCGCGGCTGCGCCATCAGCCAGGCATCGGCCTCGATCCTGACCGATGGACTGCGCGGGCAGAGCCTCGACGAGGTGCGCGAGATGAACCCCAAGGACCTGCTCGACGAGCTGGGCGTGCCGATCGGCCCGGCGCGGCTCAAGTGCGCGCTGCTCGCCTACAAGGTGCTCCAGGGAGCGGTGCGTGGCGGCGAGGTGGCCTGGCCCGCCGAGGCGGAGGCGGCAGGCTGATCTTGCCGACCGCGACTCCCTTCCGCGAGGTGAGCGCCGCCGAGGCGCTCGAGCTGGCCGCGTCGGGCTGGCGGATCCTCGACGTCCGGGAGCAGGCTGAATGGAACGAGGGCCACATCCCGGGTGCCACCCTCCTGCCGCTCGCCGACCTCCCGTCGCGCGTCGCCGAGGTCGCGCCCGACCGCGAGGCGCCGCTGCTGGTCCACTGCGCGGTTGGCGCCCGATCGCTGCGGGCATCTGCCTGGCTCGTCCAGAACGGTTACACCAGCGTCGTCAGCATGCGTGCCTCGCTCCTCGACTGGCGCCGGCTCGGCGGGGCGTGGGAAGCTCCCGAGCAGCTCCTGACGCCGGCCCAGCAGCGCCGCTACAGCCGCCAGGTGCTGATCCCCGAGATCGGGCAGGCGGGGCAGCGCAAGCTGCTGGAGGCAAAGGTCCTGCTGATCGGAGCCGGTGGCCTCGGCTCGCCGGCGGCGCTCTACCTGGCGGCATCGGGGATCGGCACCATCGGCCTGGTCGACGACGACGTGGTCGACGAGAGCAACCTGCAGCGCCAGGTGCTGCACACCTCCGACCGGGTGGGGATGCCCAAGACCGAGAGCGCGCGGATCACCCTGGGTGCTCTCAACCCCGAGACCAACGTGGTCGAGCACCGCGAGCGGCTCGACGATTCCAACGTGGAGCGGCTGATCGCCAACTACGACGTGATCGTCGACGGGACCGACAACTTCGACACCCGGTACCTGCTCAACGACGCCGCGGTCAGGCTGCGCAAGCCGGTGGTCCACGGCTCCATCTACCGCTGGGACGGCCAGGTCACCACCTTCGTCCCGTTCGAGGGGCCGTGCTACCGCTGCATGTACCCCACCCAGCCGCCGCCAGAGCTGGCACCGGCCTGCGACGTGGCCGGCGTGCTGGGGGTACTGCCCGGGATCGCGGGGCTGCTCCAGGCCAACGAGGCCTTCAAGCTGATCCTCGGCGTGGGCGAGACGCTGGCCGGCCGCCTGCTCATGTTCGACGCCATGTCGACCGAGTTCAGCGAGGTCAGGATCTGGCGCGACCCGGCCTGCCCGGCCTGCGGCGAGGGGACGATCCAGTGAGCACGGTGCGCATCCCGCCGGTCCTGCGCGAGACGGTTGGCGGCAGCCGGACCCTGGCGGCGAGCGGTGCGACCGTCGACGAGGTCCTCGCCGACCTGTTCGCCAACTATCCCGCCCTGCGTGACCGCGTGACGGCGGACGGGGAGCTGTCGCCGTTCGTGAACGTCTACGTCAACGACCGGGACGTCCGATACCGCGACGGGCTTGAGACTCCAGTGGGGCCTGACGACACCGTCATCCTGCTGCCGGCCATGGCCGGAGGCGCCCGCTAGCCCGATGGGCGACCTGCTCTCCACCATCGGCAGCACGCCGATGGTGGAGCTGCCGCACCTTGCCCCGTCCCCGCGCATCCGCCTCTACGCCAAGCTCGAGAGCGCCAACCCCACCGGATCGGTCAAGGACCGCATCGCGCGGACGATGCTGGAGGATGCGCGAGCCACCGGCGCGCTGGCGCCGGGACAGACGATCCTGGAGCCGTCGTCCGGGAACACCGGGATCAGCCTGGCGATGATCGGCTGGCTGATGGGACATCCGGTGCGGATCGTGATGCCGGACAACACGACCATCGAGCGGGAGCAGCTGCTGCGCCTGTACGGAGCCGAGATCGTGCCCTCGCCCGGGGCGGAGGGCTCCAACGGCGCCATCCGGCTGGCCCAGGAGCTGAGCGTGGCCGACCCGTCGCTGTTCATGCCCTACCAGTACGGGAATGCCGCCAATCCTCGCGCTCATGAGGAGGGAACCGGGCCGGAGATCCTAGCGGCGGTCCCCGAGATCGACCTGTTCGTGGCGGGGCTCGGGACCGGCGGGACGCTGACCGGCGTCGGTCGCTTCCTGAAGCGCGAGCGGCCGGGGGTGCGGGTGATCGCCGCGGAGCCACTCCCCGGGGAGCAGGTGCAGGGGCTTCGAAACCTCGA
>JBDTMU010000201.1:0-2724 GCA_039934115.1 Chloroflexota bacterium
CATCTCCTGCTCGGGGATGCTGATCGAGCCCCATCCGACGTTCTCGTGGGTGTGGTACTTGATCTTCTTGAACATCGTCACCTTCCAGGCGACCATCACCTCGCCGCGCTGTCGCTTGCCGACGGGCGGCTCATCGGCCTCCTCGAAGACCTCAAGCACCTTGAGCGTGATGCCGAGGTCGGCATCGGTGTAGTAGTCGACGTCGGTGCGCGTGACGTACGCCTTGCGCTCATCCCAGTCGAGGCGATCCACGTGGAACTGCACCCCCTCGTGGATGTAGATCGCCTTCTCGTGGACGAGCAGGGGCGCAGCGAACAGGTCCACCTCGCCGAGGACGCGGTGGCGGTCGCCCGACGTGTCGACGATGACCACGTTCTCCGGTGCCCCGCTGCGCAGGGAGAAGGAGCTGGCCGGGAAGTTCTCGTGGCTCCAGTAGTACCGATCGTCCTCGGCGCGCCGCAGGTAGCCGTCCTCCTCCAGGACATCGAGCAGCGCCGGCGTCTCGTCGATGCCGAAGCGCTCGGCGGCGGGGACCGGCAGCTCGAAGCTGGACGCACGGAGGTGGTTGAGGAGCACGTGCAGGTTGTCCGGGTTGACGAGGCCATGCTCAGGAGAGGTGTCGAACAGGTACTCGGGGTGCGCGGCCAGGAACTGGTCGATCGGCGCCGATGAGCAGATGAGCGCCGACAGGCTGGTGCTCACCCGCCGGCCGGCCCGGCCCATCTGCTGCCAGGTCGATGCGATGGTGCCCGGATAGCCGATGCTGATGGCGGCGTCCAGGCCACCGATGTCGATCCCCAGCTCGAGTGCATTGGTGGCGACCACGCCTCGCACCCGGCCGTCGCGAAGGCCGCGCTCGATCTCCTTGCGCTCGTTGGGCAGGTAGCCGCCGCGATAGCCGCGGATGGTGTGCGGGTGGCCGGGCGGGGGCGCGAAGGTCTCGCGCAGATAGGTGGTCAGCACCTCGACCGAGGTGCGCGACTTCGCGAAGGCGATCGTCTGCACGCCGCCGCCGATGAGGCGCTCCGCCACGCGTTGACCGGTGAGCAGCGCCGAACCGCGGATGCCGAGCTGCTCGTTGGCGACCGGCGGATTGATGACCAGGATGTGCCGGCGACCGGAGGGTGCGCCGTTGTCGTCCACGAGCTCCACCGGCGCCTCCAGGATCCGCTCCGCCAGGTCGCGCGGGTTGGCGATCGTGGCGCTGGCGCAGATGAAGACGGGATCCGAGCCGTAATGGCGGGTGATGCGGCGCAGGCGGCGGATCACGTTGGCCACGTGGCTGCCGAAGAGGCCGCGGTAGGTGTGCAGCTCGTCGATGACCACGAACTGCAGGTTCTCGAACAGCTTGAACCACTTGGTGTGGTGGGGGAGGATCGCGGCGTGGAGCATGTCCGGGTTGGTGATCACGACCTGGCCGGCGGCTCGCACGACCGATCGCACGTTGGGCGGCGTGTCGCCGTCGTAGGTGTGCGTCTTGAGATCCAGCTCGGCGGCGTCGGCCAGCGCACGCAGCTCGACCAGCTGGTCGGCCGCCAGGGCCTTGGTGGGGAAGAGGTAGAGCGCTCTGGCGGTCGGGTCGCGGGCCACGGCGTCCAGGACCGGCAGGTTGTAGCAGAGCGTCTTTCCGGAGGCGGTCGGCGTGACCACGCACACGTTGCGACCGGCGCGGATCGCCTCGAGCGCCTGCGCCTGGTGGGTGTAGAGCGCCTCCACCCCGCGCGAGCGGAGGGCATGCGTCAGCCGCGGGTCGAGCCCCTCTGGCCAGGGTGCGTGGCGCGGTGGGCGCGGCTCGAGGACCCGATGTGCCGCCACGAGCGGCTGCAGGGCGGAATCCGCCAGGAGGGCCTCGATGGCGTCCGTCGCGGTGGTGGGGCGGTCGGTCAGCATGATGCGCTCCAAAATAGCACGCCCGTTCTCTTTCGAGCGTGCATCTCGAGCATCGCGGCGCGCGTGACAGCTCGGCTGTCGCACCGTGGGTGCTAGGGTTCCGCCTGATGATTCGCCCGACGCCGTTCCATCCGCGCACCAGCGCGCTCAACGAGACGGGGCTGTGGAGCCACTGGGCCGGGCACCTGGCCGCAAACCGCTATCAGGAATCGGACAAGTTCGAGTACTTCGCCGTGCGCAGCTCGGCGGGCATCTTCGACACCTCGCCGCTCTACAAATACCGCATCTCGGGACACGATGCGGAGCACTTCCTGGCCGGCATGCTGGCCCGCGACGTGCGTGCCTGCCCGGCCGGAGGCGCCCAGTACACGACCTGGCTCGACGATCGCGGGTTCGTGCTCGAGGACGGGGTGGTGCAGCACCGCGCTCCCGACGATTACCTCCTGACCAGCGCCGAGCCGAACTTCGGCTACTTCGCCGACCGCATCGGTCGCCTCGAGGTAGAGATCGAAGACGTGAGCAGCCAGGTTGGCACCATCGCGGTGCAGGGACCGCGTTCTCGTCAGCTGCTCGCCCGGCTGGTGCCGAGCGTCGCCTCGACGCCATTCTTCGGGTTGACCACCGGGCAGATCGCCGGCGTGCCGGTGACGGTGTCGCGCACCGGCTACACCGGTGACCTCGGCTACGAGGTGTGGGTCGACGCGCCGGATGCGCTCACGGTCTGGGATGGGCTGTGGGATGCCGCAGAGGGCTTGGGCGTGCTGCCGTTCGGGCTCGCTGCGCTGTACATGCTCCGCATCGAGGCCGGGCTGCTGCTGCTGGCGGTCGACTTCG
>JBDTMU010000202.1:0-2687 GCA_039934115.1 Chloroflexota bacterium
ACGCCGCCGTACGCGTTGAACGCCCCGTCCGTGGCCCGCGAGGTTGCTCCCGGCCTGCACCCGTACGTCGAGCTCGGCCGGCGGCTGGCGATGCTGGCCCGCCAGCTCGCTCCCGGCCCAATCGATGCCCTGACACTCACGTATGCCGGTGAGATTTCGGCTTGGGATGGGGGACCGATCCGCACGGCGGTGCTGGCAGGCCTACTCGACGCCGCCACCGGGCAACGGGTGAACGCCGTCAATGCCGACGTGGTGGCGCGGGAGCGTGGCCTGACCGTCTCGGAGGAGCGCACGGATGCGGCCGATCCCTTCGCCTCGCTCGTCGTCGTGGAGGTCGGGGAGGGCGCGGGTCGCGTGGTGCTATCTGGCTCCTCGGCGCACGGCCGCCCGCACCTCGCCGGGCTGGATGGCTTCGCCATCGATGCCGAGTTGGCGGGGACCATCCTGGTGACCCGACACCGCGATCAGCCGGGGATCGTCGGCGCAGTCGGAAGCGCGCTGGCCGCAGCCGGCGTCAACATCAGCTCGCTTGAGCTGTCGCGCCTCACGGCCGCCGGTGAGGCGCTGATGTTCGTCAGCGTCGATCAGCCGATCTCGGCCGACGTGCTGGACGCCTTGCGCGCCGTCGTGGGCATGATCCATGCACAGGTGGTCGAACTGCCGTCAACATGATGGCGCGGCGGCTACAAGCGCTATCTCTCGCTAGTGGGGAATTCCTGCGACGAAGCGCCTGTCTCGCCAGCGTATCGACCTCCCAGTGAGAATTAGGCCGATGCCGGAGGTCTTATCGGCGCTCTGCCGGCCGTTCGTCCCCGTAGGCGAGAAATAGCGCTTCCTCAGACCTCAGCCGTCTGCTCGGATGCCACGCAGCATCGGCAGCTGCCTTCCACGGCGTCGAAGACCGCGGCCGCCGCGGAGCAGCACGACGTCGATGGGCCAATCACCGTCAGCTCGCTTCTGCCCCCGAGGTGGCCCTGGAGCTCGGCCAGTCGCTCGTCCAGGCGCCGGAGCTCGTCGATGCGGGCACGCAGGTCGGATCGGCGCGTCGCGATCAGCGCCGGAAGGCTCGACGACGTGGTTTCGCAATGGCCGGCGTGGCACCACGACGCGAGGCGCGCCGCCTCCTCGAGGGGCAGGTCGATGCGTCGCAGGTTCAGGAGCAGGCGCAGGTGCTCCACGTCGTCAGAGCGGTAGCTGCGGTAGCCGTTTTCGGCCCGTTCCGGCCGTGGCAGCCACCCCTCCCGCTCGTAGAAGCGCAGGGTGTCGGTGCTGACCCCCAGCTCCCGAGCCAACTCACCGATCCGCATCTCGCACCTCCAGTGCATCAACCAGGCGGTCCAGGTTCGAACGCTGTGCCGCCGCCAGGGCCGCGGCCGAGGCGGGACCGTACCAGCGACCAAGGAGTCGGGTAGCGTCATCTTCGCGGCTCAGCTCGTAGCGGACCGCCAGGCGCCCGACGCCGGCCACGCTGGCCCTGCGCACGAAGGCCTCGAACGGGCGCCACTCCAGGATCTCCTCGACCGAGGCCAATCGGTCCGCGACGCAGGCGTTCATGGTGCCGACCCCGCGCCGGCCGGCCACGGTGGCCTCCTCGACTCGCTCGATCCCCTCCCACCCCGGTCGGAGCCGTGGCGAGGTCAGATGCTCCCAAACGGCCATCGGCAACGCCTGGAGGCGGAGCTCGGCCTCCGCCAGCGCGGCACGCCGCGGGGGTGCCCAGGGACGTCCCTCGGTGGCGGTGCGGTGGTCCAGGTCGAGCAGGTGCACCCGCACCTCCCCCAGGTGCTCGAACTGCTCGGTCGCTGCGACCAGGCCCAGGGCGCCGGCGTCCAACCCGAGGGCGTCCACGACTGCATCGGTCAGCAGGGCATAGCGAGCGAAGCCGGCCGCACCCGGAGACGCCGCCTTCAGCAGGCGATGGGCGATGATCACGTCCGTGCCGGCCAGCTCCTCGCGCCCGGCGACGCGGTGTCTCACCAAGCTCCCGGCGTGGACCACGAACTTGAGGTCGAGGTCGGGCACGCGAGTGCAGGAGGCGCAGTCGCAGGTCGTTGCCGCGGTGACGCTCTGCATCCGCCGACGGAAGGCGTCATAGGCTGCGTCGATGGCATCGAGCAGCATCGGCCCCTCCAGGCGGTCGAGGGGAGCGACCAGGAAGGCAGCATCCCCCTCCAGCTTGGCAAGCCGGAAGGTCGGGCTCAGCTGCCGCACCACGGTCTCCACGAGGTCGCCGGCAAGCGCCGGCGCGTGGTCAGGCTCCGAATTGGCCAGATAGGCCGTATACCCGGAGAGGTCGGCGAGCAGGAGGCAGACGCGTTCGAGGCCGGTGCTCGTGCTCATGCCGGCCGCTCGAGCAGCTCCTTGAGATGCCCAAGCTCCGCGGCCTCGCCGCGCCGAATCTCGCGCCCCATGAACGGCTCCAGCACTCGCTGCCATCCCTTGAGGCCCACCTGTCCAAGACCGATGATCCTCGTTGCGCCATCCCCGGCGGGCGCCACGGCGTACGAGCCATCCCAGTTCATCGGTCCTTCGATGGTGTGGAATGCGAAGCTCGCACCGGGGCTGTATTCGGTGACCTCCCAGCTGAAGGGCGCCATCTTGGAGCCGACCTTCATCATCTCGCGCACCGTGGTGCCGACCTGCATCTCGCCCGGCGGCGCGACATGCACATCGCTCACCGGCGACCA
>JBDTMU010000203.1:0-2686 GCA_039934115.1 Chloroflexota bacterium
GAGCGGATGATGCGCGAGAACGGCTTCTACGACGACCTGCGCCACATCATGTTCCAGTACGAGGCGGCGCTCTTCCGGGCGGCACGAATCGTGGTCGACACGAGCCTGCACCTGGGCGAGATGACGCACGAGGAGGCGGTGAGCTTCATGCTCGATCACTCCTCCATGACCGAGCCGACCGCCATCGCCGAGGTGACGCGCTACTGCAGCTGGCCGACGCAGGCCAGCTCGTACCTGACCGGCTGCCTGGAGATCCTGCGCATCCGGGACCGATTCCTGGAAGCGCGCGGAGCATCCCTGACCGATGTCGACGCCCTGCGCGACTTCCATGACGCGATCACCGGTGCCGGCACGCTGCCGATCGCCCTGGCAGAGCGCGCGGTTATGGCCACCGCATGAGGGTTCCTGCGTGACGGCCGAGCTGGATCGGCTGGCCGATGAGTTCTGGGATGCGGTCGTGGCGGCCGATCCGGCACAGGGGACAGCCATCGGGGAGCATCGCTACGGCGATCGGCTGAGCGATATCTCTCCGGTCGGCCGGGCGGGCCTGACCAGGCGCTTCGAGGAGATACAGGCCGCCGTGGCGGCGCTTCCCCCGGCGTCCGATCTGGAATCGGAGCTGACGCGGGCGGCGCTCTCACAGGCGGTAGGAGACAGCTTATCGCTCCTTGCCGCAGATCCCCACGCCCATACCGTGGACGCCATGAGCGGTCCGCAATCCTCCTTTATGAGCGTCCCCTCCTACCAGCCGCTGCGCAGCGTGGCCGACGGCGAGTCGATGCTCGCCCGCTGGTGGGCGATGGGGCCGTGGATCGATCAGCAGATCGCCCAGCTGCGTCGCGGCACGACTGAGGGCAGGGTCCCGGTGGCGGGATCCGTGCAGCGCGTGATCACCCAGCTCGATGAGCTGCTGGCGCGACCACTCGAGGACTGGCCGCTGCTGGCACCGCTGCAGGCAGCGCATGAAGGCTGGAGTGACGGCGCGTGGCGCGCCTTCGAGGTAGGCCTGGGCGGCGCCGTGCGGGACGGCCTGCGCCCAGCCTTCGCCCGGTATCGCGTGTATCTCGCCGACGAGGTCCTGGCCGGTGCCCGGGATGAGGCGCACGTTGGGATCGGCCACCTGCCCGGCGGGGCGGAGACCTACGCCAGCCTGGCCCGGGCGCACACCACCACGGATCTCTCGCCGCAGGAGATCCACGACATCGGCCTGGCGGAGACCGGGCGCATCGATGCGGAGATCGCCGAGCTCGGCGGCCGGGTACTGGGGACCCGGGACCTGGCCAGCACGCTGGCTGCGCTGCGCGGGGATCCATCGGTCCATTTCAATTCGGCCGAGGAGATCGTGGCGGTCGCCGAGGCGTCGCTGGCCCGCGCCGTCGAGGCGCTCCCTGCCTGGTTCGGGCGCCTGCCACGGGCTGCCTGCGAGGTGGTCCGCATGCAGCCGCACGAGGAGCAGCACTCGACCATCGCCTACTACCGTGAGCCTCCAGAGGATGGGAGCCGGCCGGGCCGCTACTACGTCAACACCTACGCGCCGGAGACGCGGCCCCGCTACGAGGCCCGGGCGCTCGCCTTCCACGAGGCGGTGCCGGGCCACCACCTGCAGGTAGCGATCGCCCAGGAGCTCGAGAACCTGCCCGCCTTCCGGCGGCACGCGGAGACGACCGCTTTCGTCGAGGGTTGGGGCCTGTACTCGGAGCGGCTCGCCGACGAGATGGGCCTGTACAGCGGCGATCTCGACCGGATCGGGATGCTCTCGTACGACGCCTGGCGCGCGTCGCGGCTGGTGGTCGACACCGGCATGCACGCGCTGGCCTGGTCCCGGTCTGCGGCCATCGACTTCATGGCCGCGCACACGGCGCTGGCCCTGAACAACATCGCCAACGAGGTGGACCGATACATCGGCTGGCCCGGACAGGCCCTGGCCTACAAAATCGGCCAGCTCGAGATCCGGCGCCTCCGTTCCGAGGCGGAGTCCGCCCTTGGCACTGCCTTCGACATCCGCGCGTTCCACGACGCGGTGCTCGGGCACGGCGCCCTGCCGCTGTCGGTGCTCCGGAGCTCGGTGGCTTCGGACTTGGGGTTGCCTGCTGCCTGAAACGCCGCCGGCGCGGTCGTGTGCGAGGACAAGGTCAGAGTGGCTAGCGGTTCTGGCGATCTAGAACCTCTGGTTCTCACAGCGCTGCAAACAGCCGTTACAAGCGTGTCCGTAGAACCTGGTGTGCTGGGGACGTGGCCGAGGCCGCCCCATGCCTCGCATGTAGCACTTCAGGTTCTCGACGCCCGGCGACGTAAGGGACTTGAACCGCGGGAGTAGAGTTCGGGGAGCCCAATCACACAGATCCGGAGGCAGACGTGACCCGGCGATTCTGGCTCGCGGCGCTCATTGCGGCGGCGTTCCTCATCAGTCTGGCACCCAGCGTCGCGACGGCGACGCCACCGCTGCCCGCATCAATGGCCGCTGTTGGTGACTCGATCACCCAGGCAGCCAGCAGCGGCGGAGGCCTGGGGACCGATTACCCGCAGAACTCGTGGTCGACCGGCACGAATGCCACCGTCAACAGCCATTACCTGCGACTGCTGGCCCTGAATTCGGCGATCAGTGGTCGGAACTACAACCGCTCGGTGTCGGGCGCCAAGATGGCCGACCTGAATGGCCAGATGCAGAACGTGGTGGCGCTGCAGC
>JBDTMU010000204.1:0-2668 GCA_039934115.1 Chloroflexota bacterium
CCGTCACCGGCGCCGCCGGACAGATCGGCTACGCCCTCCTCTTCCGGATCGCCTCCGGCCAGATGTTCGGCCCACGGACCACCGTCGACCTGCACCTCCTCGAGCTCGAGGCTGCCCTGCCGGCGCTCGAGGGCGTGGCCATGGAGCTCGAGGACTGCGCCTTCCCTCTCCTGCGACGAACGGTACGCACATCGAGCGCGGACGAGGCCTTCGCCGGGGTCAACTGGGCGCTGCTGGTCGGGGCCGTCCCGCGCAAGGCGGGCATGGAGCGCAAGGACCTGCTCACCATCAACGGCGGCATCTTCTCAGCGCAGGGCAGGGCGATCGCGGGCAACGCGGCGCCGGACGTGCGGACGCTGGTGGTTGGCAATCCGTGCAACACCAACTGCCTGATCGCGGCCGCCAACGCGCCCGAGATCCCTGCCGACCGATGGTTTGCCATGACGATGCTCGACGAGAACCGCGGCCGCTCGCAGCTGGCGGCGCGGGCGGGCGTTGCGGTCGAGGCCGTGACCGACCTTGCCATCTGGGGCAACCACTCGTCGACCCAGTTCCCCGACTTCTACCACGCGCGCATCAGCGGCCGGCCAGTGGCGGAGGTCGTCGGCGACGAGGGCTGGCTGCAGGGCGACTTCATCAGCACGGTCCAGCAGCGTGGCGCGGCGATCATCGCGGCACGAGGCCAATCGAGCGCCGCCAGCGCCGCCAACGCCGTGATCGACACGGTGCGCAACATCACCCAGCCGACCGGCGAGATCTTCAGCTCGGCGATCCCCGCGCCCGCCGACGGGGGATATGGAGTTCCGGAAGGGATCGTCTTCGGGTACCCGCTGCGGGCGACCGCGCCCGGCACCGTCGAGATCGAGCCCGGGATCGTCCACAATGCGTGGGCACAGGCACGCGTCGATGCGACGCTGGCCGAGTTAATCGAGGAGCGCGAGGCGGTCATGGAGCTGGTCGGATGACAAAGGCAACGCTGGCGGTCGCCGACACCGCAACCGTCACGGTGGGCGGGAAGAGTGCCGACCTCCCGGTGGTGCACGGCACCGCCGGGGACGACGGGCTCGACATCGGTGACCTGCGCGCCCAGACAGGGGTCGTGACGCTCGACAACGGGTACCGCAACACCGGCTCGTGTGCGAGCGCGATCACCTACCTCGACGGCGACACGGGGATCCTCCGCTACCGGGGCTACCCGATCGAGCAGCTGGCCGAGAAGAGCACCTTCCTCGAGGTCGGCTACCTGCTGATCTACGGCGAGCTGCCGACCAGGCCGCAGCTCGACACCTTCGTGGACAGCATCACGCGCCACTCGCTGATCCACGAGGAGATGCGCCGCTTCTTCGACAGCTTCCCGAAGAACGCGCACCCGATGGCGGTCCTCTCGGCGGGCGCCTCCGCCCTGTCGACCTTCTACCAGGACAGCCACGACCCGTTCAACCCCGACCACGTCGAGATCAGCACGCATCGGCTCCTTGCCAAGATGCCGACCATCGCCGCCTGGGCCTACAAGAAGAGCATTGGGCAGCCCTACGTCTACCCACGCAACGAGCTCCCCTACGCCGCCAACTTCCTGAACATGATGTTCAGCGTCCCGGCCGAGCCATACGAGGTCGACCCGGTGGTGGCCGAGGCGCTCGACCTGCTGCTGATTCTGCACGCCGATCACGAGCAGAACTGCTCCACCTCCACCGTCCGCATGGTCGGGTCCAGCCACGCCAACCTGTTCGCCTCGATCAGCGCCGGCCTGGACGCGCTGTGGGGACCGCTGCACGGGGGCGCCAACCAGGCCGCCATCGAGATGCTCGAGCAGATCGCGGCGGACGGCGGTGACGTCGCCAAGTACGTGGCCAGGGCCAAGGACAAGAAGGACGGCTTCCGGCTGATGGGCTTCGGGCATCCCGTGTACCACAACTTCGACCCGCGGGCCAAGATCATCAAGGCCGCCGCGGACCGCGTCCTCCACGCGCTCGGCCGCAACGACCCGCTCTTCGAGATCGCTCAGCACCTCGCCGAGGTGGCGCTCCACGACGAGTACTTCATCGAGCGCAAGCTGTACCCGAACGTCGACTTCTATTCCGGCCTGATCTATCGGGCCATCGGCTTCCCGAACTCGATGTTCACCGCCATGTTCGCGATTGGCCGCATGCCGGGCTGGATCGCCCATTGGCGAGAGATGATCGCGGACCCCGCAACGAGGGTCGGCCGCCCTCGGCAGGTGTACGTCGGCGCCGGCGCGCGCGACTACGTCTCCCTCGAGCAGCGCTGAGGCCCGGAATATGCGGTTGACGATCCTGGGGCGCAGCCCCGCACGACCGAATCCCGGCGAGGCCTGCGCCGGCTACGTGGTCGAGGGTGGTGGGTCGCGCATCCTCATGGACGTGGGCCCCGGCGTGGTGGCGCAGCTGCTGCGCCGCAACACCCCCGACGAGCTCGACGCGGTGGTGATCAGCCACATGCACACCGACCACTGCCTCGACCTGATCACGCTTCGCTACAGCTACCCGTGGATCGACGTCGCCAAACGGCGGCTGACCGTGATCGTGCCGCCCGGCTCCACCGGCCAGCTGGCCGAGATGGCGCTGGGGGCCGGCTACGCCAACTTCTTCGACAAGAGCTTCATCTTCGTGGAGCACGACGGGAAGCGGCCGATCGAGGTCGGCAACCT
>JBDTMU010000205.1:0-2623 GCA_039934115.1 Chloroflexota bacterium
TGAAGGCCCGATGAAGCTTGCATGACCTTGGCAGGACCATCGTGCTATCGGGGATCGTTTGGTGACCGGTTAGGTTCACTTCCTGACCATCCACACCGGAACGAGCGCCTGATTTGATGACCGCACCTCCGCCTGACCCGGTCGACGTGGTTGGCGCATCGTCCCGACCGGCGCGGCCGCCGCGACGCTGGCTGATCCCATCCATCGAGGTCACCGTACTGGTGGTCGCAGGCGTCCTTGTGCTCGCCACCGCCCTGGCCGTATCGGCCAGCGCCAGCAACAACCTCGAAGCGGGCGCCACGGCGGAGGCCGTCTCCGCAGTCAAGGCTGTCGTGTACGCGTATGTCGACCCCCTCCTGTCGACGGACCTGCTCAGCTCCCCGGACGCCGACACGGCGGCGTCGATCAACCATCAGCTCGAGCTGTTGACGGGGAGCGGCAGCATCCTGCGCATCAAGGTCTGGTCGCCCGAGGGGACCGTCGTCTTCTCGGATCTGCCTGCGCTTCGCGGCCGCACCTTCGAGATTGAGTCCGACCTGGCCGAGGCGCTGGAGGGTCATACCGAGGCCGACATTGGGAACGCGGTGGCGGACGAAAACGTGTTCGAGCTGGGCTTCGACAAGAAGCTGCTGGAGATCTATCTGCCGATCGGCGCCAAGGGCGAGGAGCCGGTCGGCGCGTACGAGATCTACCAGGACGCGACCGAGCTCGAGGCCCTCCTGGCAAGAACGCGTCAGGAGATCTTCCTGATCGTGGGTGGCATCGGCCTGGTGCTGCTGATCGCCCTGTACCTTGCCTTCCACGGCGCGAATCGGCTGGTCGCCGAGCTGAGTGGTCGCCTGCGGCGCAGCGAGACGCGATTCCGCTCCCTGGTCCAGAACTCCTCCGACCTCGTCGTCCTGCTCAACCGCGACGCACGGATGGTCTTCGTCAGTCCGGCGATCGAGCGGATCCTGGGTGAGCCCGCGGCGACGCGCACCGATCAGCCCCTCAGTGAGCTGGTCCATCCCGAGGACTCAGAGTGGACCACCGCTCTGCTCGAGCGCCTGGCGGCCACCCCGGGCTCGGTATCGAGCGGTGAGGTCCGCATGCGGCATGCGGATGGACGCTGGCGCTGGATCGAGGTTGTCGGCACCAACCTGATGAGCGACCCCGATGTGCGGGGCATCGTCCTGAACTGCCGTGACGTGACAGATCGGCGCACCCTGGAAGAGCAGCTTCGCCACCAGGCCTTCCACGACCCGCTCACCAATCTGGCCAACCGTCCGCTGCTCGTCGACCGCATCGAGCATGAGCTCGAGGGCCGTCCGATGGAGGGGCCCGCGACGACGGCGGTGCTGCTGCTGGATCTCGACGACTTCAAGACGGTCAACGATAGCCTTGGCCACGCTGCGGGCGACGAGCTCCTGGCGGCGGTCGCCGACCGGGTTCGAGCCACGCTCCGGGGCCGGGACACGGCGGCACGCATCGGCGGCGACGAATTCGGGATCCTGCTCCGCACCGGCGAGCGCGCCGAGGTCGAGGCGATCGCCGAGCGAATCCTGGCCTCCATTCGCGAGCCGATCGACCTTGGGGATCACCACCTGACGGTGGCCGCTTCGATGGGGATCGCCTTCGCGGACGGCCGCCAGGCAACCGCTGACGAGCTGCTGCGAAGCGCCGATGTCGCGATGTACACGGCGAAGGCGGGCGGCAAGGACCGCTTCGTCGTCTTCGAGGCGAGCATGCATGACGCCGCGGTTCGCCGCCTGCGGCTGAAGGCCGACCTGGAGCATGGTCTCGAGGCCGGACAGTTCCACCTGCTCTACCAGCCGATCATCGACCTGGCGAGTGGCGGTCCGGTGGGGCTGGAGGCCCTGCTGCGTTGGAACCACCCCTCCTGGATGATCGGGCCGTCCGAGTTCGTCCCCTTCGCGGAGGAGACCGGCATGATCATTCCGCTCGGTCGCTGGGTGCTCGAAGAGGCGTGCCGTCACGCCGTCGCGCTGGACGCGACGCCTTTTGGCCGCGGCCTGGACATCAGCGTCAACGTCTCCGCCGTGCAGCTCGCTCGGGCCGATTTCGTCGACGAGGTTGCCGGAGTTCTGCAGGCGACCGGGCTGGATCCGGCGCGCCTCATCCTCGAGCTGACCGAGTCGGTCCTGCTGGACCGCGAAGGAGCGCCGATGACGTCGCTCGCGCGGCTGCACGACCTCGGGATTCGGCTGGCCATCGACGACTTCGGGACCGGCTACTCGTCGCTCAGCTACCTGCACGACCTCCCGATCGACATCCTCAAGATCGACATCGCCTTCGTGGCTGCCCTCGACACCGGGCGAGAGGCACCGGCCGTGGTGCGCTCGATCATCCGCCTGGCGGGCACGCTCGGCCTGCACACCATCGCCGAGGGGATCGAGCGGCCCGAGCAGGCAGGCAGGCTTCGCGCGCTTGGCGCCGACTTTGGACAGGGATTCCACTTCGCATCCCCGCTCAGCGCGGAGGAGCTCGCGGCTTACCTGCGCGACGGCGCCTCGTCAACCGCCGCCGAGGCCTGAGCGAGCCTAGAGCGCCCGCATCCGGTTGTTCTTTGGGTTGTGCTCCACCTCGGCGAGGCCCAGCGCCTCGAGCAGGGGTGGCATGTACA
>JBDTMU010000206.1:0-2622 GCA_039934115.1 Chloroflexota bacterium
GGCCCTGTGGGTCAGGAACCGCCAGCCCTCGGCCATCTCGCTCCAGATGGCACGGGCGCTGAACGGCTCGCTGGGCAACTCCTCGCGCGGCACGACCATGCCCCAGATCAGAACGGCACTCACCACGTAGGTCGCCGAGTCGAGCACGAACGCGGCGCCGATCACCCCCGCCAGCCCGGCCACGATGGCCGCGGCCACGGGGTAGCCGATCAGGTCGGCGAGGGTCTCGTTGATGCTCGAGGCGGAGTTGGCGGTGACGAGCCGCTCCTCGTCCACGATGAGCGGCACGATCGCGGTCTTGGCCGGACGGAAGAGGAGCCCCACCGTGGCGACCGCCAGGGCGATCAGGTAGACGAGCGCGATGTGCACGTTGATCACCAGCGGGACGAGCAACACAAGGCCGGCTCGCACGAGGTCGCAGGCGATCATCGTGGTCCGGCGGTCCCAGCGGTCGACAAGGGCGCCGGCCAGCGGGCCCAGGAACACGTTCGGGACGGCCGTGGCCGCGAAGACGATGCCGACGTCGAGCGGCGTGGCCCGCTGCAGGACGAGCACCCCCAGCGCCACCTGGTGCACTCGGTCGCCGAAGAAGCTGACCAGCTGCCCCACCCACAGCAGGCTGAAGTTGCGGTTGCGGACGAGGGCCAGGTACGGGGATTGCGCTCGCTCCCGCGGGATCGCGACCGCCGTGCCGCCAGCACCCGAGGCGGCCAGCGCCGGCATGGTCCCGACCGACTGTGCCTGCCCACCCGGGAAGGGCGACGCGTTGGCGAAGGGGTCGCTCGGCCGCAGCCCCAGCGTGTAAGCCGCGCGGGTTGGCGCGTTGGGGCGGGTCATGGAGTAGACGATTGCCCAGAAGATGCCCACCATCAGCAGCGTGTCGCCGATGCTCACCACGTCGCGGATGACCGGGATCGGGATGGGCAGGACGTCGCCGAAGATGCCGCCCTGGCGCACGAAGTCGGCGACGCTGTTGGTGGTCAGCAGGAAGTGGAACGGGTCGTTGGTCAGCGCCTCGGGCGGGAAGCCGGCCGCGTTGAAGGCCGCCGTCCAGATCGGCATCTGGCCTCCGTTGAGGACCACCGCCAGGGTGTTGAGCGCGATCCCGACCGCCGCGATCTGGAGCCCGGGCACCCGCCAGTTGCCCCACAGCCAGACGAAGATCAGGCCGTAGGTGGCGACGAAGAGCGCGCCCAACGGCAGGTCAAGGCCGATGTCAGTCTGCCGCAGCAGCCCTGCGCCGAAGCGGATGGCGAGCGCCAGGCCCAGGACCCAGACCCAGCGCAGCCGCAGGTCGGCGAGACGGGGGAGCCCTCCGCCCGCGAGCGCGCCGACGACGAGGGCGAGAACGATTGAGCTAAGAAACATCGTCAGAGGCGAGTGCTGGCCTCGACGGTGGGGTTCCTCCCTCGGTGGCTGCCGGGGCCGATGGCGTGCCGGCATGCAGCATGGTGGGCAGCTCGTCCGGGCTTTCCGGCCGGCGGTCCAGGATCTCGCGGTCGAGACCGATCAGGATCGGCACGATCTCCGGGTCGAACTGGATGCCGGAGTACTTCTGCAGCTCGCCGATCGCGATCTCGTGGCTGAGCGGCGTCTTGCGATACGGGCGGGCGGAGGTCATCGCCTCGTAGGCGTCGGCCACGCCCAGGATGCGGGCGCCCAGCGGGATGTCGAGCGCCTCCACGCCATTCGGGTAGCCCGAGCCGTTGAACCATTCGTGGTGGGTGAGGATCAACGGGGCCTCCGCCGTGAGCTGCCGTGCCGGGGCCACGATCTCCGCGCCGATGGCCGGGTGCCGGTTCATCAGGATCCGCTCCTCCTTGTCGAGCGGTCCCTCCTTCAGCAGGACGTGGTCGCGGATCCCGATCTTGCCGATATCGTGCAGCAGACCGGCCCACTTGATGATCTCGATCTGGGTTTCCGGAAGCCCCATGACACGGCACATCGCCTCCGCGATGTCACTCACCCGCGCCGAGTGGTTTCGGGTGTTTTCGTCCCTGGCGTCAACTGCCTTCGAAAGCGCCCTGATCGTCTGCTCGAACAGCTCGCGCGTCTCGACATAGCGGTGATAGGCCAGCCTCGTCGTGAAGAGTGGGACGACGAAGAGAGCGGTCGCCCACCACCCCACTCCATTGGGGAGGGTGAAGATCTGGGCCATTAGCCACGCGAGGGGGACAAGGCCGACAAGGTTGAGCGCAATGGCGCGGATGTCCTGCGCCCAAACGGTGCGGGCGGGTGTGCCGGTTCGTGCACTGACCGCCAGGACCGCAAGGGCTCCATTCGCAACGTAATAGATGCCACTGCCAACGAGGAGCCCGAGGAACGAGATGACCTCCGCCAGAGGCACGGGTGAGCTACCTGCGGTGGATCGGATCACCTCGAATACGATTCCACCAAAGACGACGGAAGCCACTACTGCCGAATGATTGAAGAGGGTGCCGTACCAGGGGACCTCTCCACGCAGTTCGCGAGAATCCGTCGTACCAATGGCGGCAACGATTGCCGCAGCGAACGGGCCGCCAAGCACGAGCGATGCGATGAGAGGTGCAGCTGAGACGGAAACAACGGTCCCCTGGGGAAGGCGGACAGGCAGCGCTCCACTTCCCACCGTCAGCATGACCC
>JBDTMU010000207.1:0-2605 GCA_039934115.1 Chloroflexota bacterium
TACAGCATCGCCGGCCTGGCGGCGGCGATCTTCGCCGGGGTGCAGATCGGCGGGGGCCTGCTGGTACCGTACGTCCGCCGGCTGTTTGGGCGCCGGACCGATGCGCTGCTGATAGGCGGCGTCCTCGGCATCGCCTTCCTGGCCATCCTGTGGCTGAAGCCGGGTTTCGTGGTCGCGCTCGTGTTGCTGGCGCTATGGGCCTGCATCGGCGCCGTGACGAGGCCGATGCGATCGGCCTTCCTCAACGACGTGATCCCCTCCGAGCAGCGTGCCACGGTGCTCTCGTTCGACTCGCTGATGGGGTCCGCCGGAGGGGTCGTCGCCCAGCCGATCCTGGGCCGGGTGGCCGATGTCAGCGGCTACGCGACCTCGTACCTGATCTCGGCGGCGGTCCAGCTCGTCTCGCTGCCGCTGGTCTTCCTGGCGCGCCGCGAGAAGTCGCCCTCGGACCCGATCACCGACGATGCCGAGGTGACCGGGCCTGCCTGACGACCTAGGAGAGTGGGATCTCGTAGGTGGTTGTCAGGAAGTTGGGCGCATACACCAGCGTCAGGTCCGAGGCCATATCGGCCGGCAATTCGAAGGTCACGAAGCCCGCGTAGTTGTGGTTCGGCTCAAGCCCGTTCAGGAACGAGAGGCGGGGCGACCTTCCCAGCATCTGGTTGTAGATGTTGCCATCCGCGTCCTTGAGCGTGAAGTCCTCTGACGTGAACGACGTGGTAGTGATCCCGTCGATCCGGATATTCACGGTGATGAAGACGTTCCCCGCGCCCGGCTTGATCTGATCCGTGCCGGCCCAGGGCTCGGCGAGCGTGACGGTGACGTACTGCTGGTCGCCCACCAGGACCTGTACACCCACCCCCGGGGTCGGCTCAGGGGTCGCCGTCGGCTCAGGCGTTGCAGTCGGCTCCACGCTGGGGGACACCGACTCGGCCACGCTGGCGGCCTCGCTCGGGCTCGCGCTGGCAGCTGATGAGCTGCATGCGGCCACAAGGAGCATCGTCGAGATGAGGAGCGCGGCAGGCAGGGTCGATCGGCCTGCGAACGAAGTTCGGATCATGAGGGCCTCTGAAGGGGGGAGCCCCACGGTAACAGGTCGCACCCGATACGATCTCGTCAAGGCCTTGGAACCAGCGGCCTCCGCAAATGGTATGAGCTGCAGATGCATCACCGTGCCCGGCCCTTCGCGTGTGCAGTCCAGCTGCTCATCCTTGCAGGCTGCTCGGTCCCAGCCGATTCGGCTCGGCCGAGCGCCTCGGCAGCCGTGCCGAGCCCGACGTCGCCTGGACTGTCATCCGGCCCAGCCGGCCTCATCGCCTTCCACGCGGATCCCAATGGCAACAGCGGGCTGTACGTAACGAATGCAGACGGTACCGGGGTGAGGCTCGTCAGCGAAAGTCTGCGCGGTCATCCCGTCGCCCAATGGAGCCCGGACGGATCCGAGCTTGCCTTTCTGAGCGGCAGTTTCGGCACTGGTCGTCTCACGATCGTCGGGGCGGACGGCTTTGGTGAGCGCTCTGGAGGGAACGCTCAAGTCGCTGGATTCGCCTGGTCTCCTGACGGAATGCGAATCGTCTACGAGGACGTCACTCTTGGAGGGATGTGGATCACCGACGCCAGGGGGTCCGCGCCACCTGTCCAGCTGACAGCCGGCGGCCACCCGAGTGGGTGGTCCTCCGACGGGGAGTGGATCCTCTATTTCGACGGGCCTGAAGGAAGCGCCAGCATCTACAGGGTGCGGGCTGGAGGGGGTCCTGCCGAGCAGCTGACCGGCGGCGGAAACGATTTCTCGCCACGCTGGTCCCCTGACGGCTCGCAGATAGCCTTCATATCGTCGCGTGATGGGAACATGGAGCTGTACGTGATGGCGGCCGACGGGTCCGACCTCCGACGCCTCACGAACGATCCGGCGCCGGACGACGAGGCTCAATGGAGTCCCGATGGGGCGCACCTGGTGTACGTCTCGTATCGGGACGGGGCAGACCCACTCTCCATCGGGATTGGGAATGCCGAGGTGTATGTCATCGACTTGGGGACCGATACCGCCCGAGACATCTCGAATGACGCTGCCTGGGATGGCAATCCGGCGTGGTCACCCGACGGCGACTGGATCGCCTTTACCCGACGGACGGACCACGGTCAGCTCTATGTCATGCGACCGGACGGCTCAGAACTGCAGAAATTGCCCGGCTTCGCCTCTCCAAAATTCAACGACTGCTGCCCCGTCTGGCAACCGATTGCGCGGTAGGTCCGACGCCACTTGCGGGTGAGCCAGCTGTGCGCGCATAGTCTGCGCGAGCACCGTCATCATCAGCAGCAGCATCAGCAGGAGGAGGAACGAAGTGCGGATCGGCATTGCTGTCCCTCCCGGCCGTTCGGAGTAACGCCCAGCGCTTCTGACTGAGGCCCATTGGCGCTCCTGATCCGGCCGGGATCCACCCATCCCTGACCCTATCTCAGGAGCGCTTTTTCGTGCATTCGACGACCCGGCCGCTGCGAGCTTCCCTCGGGTGGCCCGACGATGAGCCATATGACGACCTCCCGCGCGGAACCCTCAAGTCCGGCAAGGAGGCCGAGATCTTCCTGGTGGAGCGACGCTACGCCA
>JBDTMU010000208.1:0-2567 GCA_039934115.1 Chloroflexota bacterium
TCGGACTCGCCTGGGACGAGGCGCTGACCGGGCTCGACATGGCGATGCTGCTCGAGCCGTCGGAGCCTGAGGTCCGCACCGCTGCGGAGTCGACGCGCCAGATCCTGGTTCGCCTCGGTGCGAAGCCGTTCCTGGAGCGACTGGACGCGGCCGTGGGCCGCTCGACCTCGGCCGAACCATCCACCAGCCGGGCAGCGGAACCGACCGAAAGCCGGTCAGCGACGCCTTCGTGACGACACGATAACTGGACACCATTCGCTAGCCGCTGCGCCGGAGCGGCATGGTGCGTCGCGTTTACGGGGGCAGGATCTGATCGAGCTCACGGCATTCTCGAGCCCTACGCCGAACTGACGAGTTCGGGCGATCAGCTGGAATATGCGAAACGGCTGGCCTCGACTACGATACCGCTCCGACCCGCACGGTCGACCGTACCATGAGGAGGCGCCATGGACCTTGAGCAGACCCTCGCAGCGGCCCCGCTTCTGGCTGACCTTGATAAGAAGATCATAAAGCGACTGGCCAAGTCGGGCACTCAGCGCGTCTATGCGCCCGGAGAGTGGATCATCCAGCAGGGTGCCCCGGCGTTGGCCCTGTACGTGATTCTCCGCGGCCATGCACGTGCCGAGAAGGATGGCGAGCGGGACCCAACACCCGGTGAGCTGCATGTCGGCGATTTCTTCGGCGAACTCGCCCTGATCGAGGACCACGCGCGGACGGCGAGTGTCATGGCCGTTGAGGAAACGGAGTGCATCCTGTTCGTGGCCTGGCAGTTCACGGCCCTGCTGAAGGAGCACCCCCAGATGGCGGTGCCGATCATGCACGCGCTTATCAAACGCCTGCACCGACGTGAGCACACGCCGCGCTGAAAGGTTCGCTCCGAGGCGATAGGCCTCGGCAGGGCTTACCGGCCAGCCCCGGAGTCGCTCGAGCGCCTGGGCGTCGGCCGCCTGGGATTGTCAGCAATGGCTGCCAGGATTGCCTTCACCTCGAACGGCGTCAGCCCCGGATGCTTCGCGAGGATGAGCGCCACCATCGCGGCAACGTGTGGTGCTGCAAAGCTGTTCCCGGTAGCGACCGTCGAACCGCCATCCTTCCAGGCGATCGGGACATCGACTCCCCAGGCACCGAACTCGACCGGAGGCGCCGGATTGTAGTAGAGGCGCCACGGGTCGGGTTCGCCGTGAGCGGCCACCGAGAAGACGGATGAGAAGAGCGATGGATAGCTCGCCGCAGGCACATTGTTGGCGGCGCTGATGAGGAGAGTGCCCTTGAAGTAGGCCCGGTCCACCAGATCATGAAAGACGGGAAAGAGGGCCTCGCTCTTCGACGACAGGCTGAGGTTGAGGACATCGATGTGCTGATCGATGGCCCATTCCAAGCCGGCAGCGAACGCCGTGCCCTTCCCGCGCAGATCGGCGCCCAGGACCCGGATCGAGACGAGCTCCACATCGGGCGCGAGCCCGACGATGATCCCGCCACAGGCCGTGGCATGACCGTAGAGGTCCCCGCTCTCGTCGGGGACAATGCGGGGATCCCCCTCCACGAGCTCGACCGCCACACTCTGCGCCACCCGGCCGGCGAGACGGGGATGATCGGCCTCGAGGCCGCTATCGATGATTCCCACCCGCACGCCGGTGCCCGTGGCGCCGCCCCACGCCCAATCTCGTGAGATGCCCCGCAGCCGCATGCGGCGAGCGAGGCCAGAAATGTCGCTGAAGGGCTCCGACCACGCCAGGTCGAGGCCACTCACGCTCGTCGACGCGCTCGTTGCGCGTGTCGCGCCACCACTTCGAGGATATCGCCCACGAGGGTAAGGTCGCGCTCACCCAGGCCGCGCAGCGACGCAACGTGGTCGACCAACCGCCAGAAAGGGGACTCCGGATGGTCGTCGAGCCCGCGCGTCACGTCTGAGACCAGGGCCTCGATGTGCGCATCGGTCATCGCTCCGTCTGCCATCTCGCGAAGGACCTCACCCAGCAGGCGCCCCGTGTCGCGCTGCACGCGCGTGGCAGTAATGGCGGTCGTCGCCTGGCTGGCGAAAATGGCGAGCAGCTCCATGTCACGCAACGAAAAGCTCGGCGAGGTGCGCTTGTCGAGGACCTGGAGCACCCCCACCGATCCCTCGTCGTCGAGGAGCGGGACCGCGGCGAGAGAACGAGGCACATAGCCGGTGCGCTCGGCAGCCTCGAGGTTCCAGCGCGGATCAGAGGCGACATCGGTCAGCGCGAGCGCCTGCCCTGTTGAGAAGACGAACCCCGCAATGCCTTCGGTCGGCTTTACCTGGAGGCCGATTGCGCCGGCGCCGTGAGCGCCGGCGGCGACTCGAAATTCGAGCCGATCCGGGTCAGGCTCAAACAGAGCGATCGAGGACGCCTCAGCGTCGAAGAGACTTGCCGTGGCGTCCACGATGGATTGCAGGAGACGTTGCTCAACGCCTCCCTGCAGTCCGCGTGCAACAGAGGACCGCCGCCCCACCGCCCTGAGGGCGGTGAGTGCGGCGGTCAGATCGTCATCGACGACCACTTTCAGCCAGGAAGCTTGGCGCGGTGGCCCTCGGTGTCGTCGTC
>JBDTMU010000209.1:0-2525 GCA_039934115.1 Chloroflexota bacterium
CCTTCTGGATCACGAAGTCGGACAGGTCGACCCGAACCGGCTCCCCGAAGATGCCCAGCAGGCTGATCCGTCCACCCCGCGTGATCGCGGCCAGCGCCTGGTCGAGCGCAGCCTGGGCGCCGCTCATCTCGAGGACCACCTCGACCCCGTCGCCGTCCGTGGCATCCAGGATGCGCTGCGCCGTGTCGGCGTCGCGCGCGTCGAGCGCAAGGTCGGCGCCCATCCCGCGGGCAAGCTCGAGCCGATACTCCTCCGTGTCCGTGGCGATCACGCGGGCAGCTCCCGCGGCTCGGGCGATCCCCACCGCACAGAGGCCGATCGGCCCGCATCCGGTCACCAGCACCGTGCGACCCTCGATCGGCTCGACGAAGGCGGCGTGCACGGCGTTGCCCATCGGCTCCTGGAGCGCCACCACAGCGGGGTCGAGGCCGTTCGACTCGATGGCATTCGCCTCGGGGATGACCACGAACTCGGCGAAGCCGCCGTCCACGTGCGCCCCGATCACCTTGAGGTTGCGACACAGGTGCCGATCGCCGCGGCGGCATTGCGCGCAGGTGCCGTCGACGATATGGCTCTCGACGCCCACGAGGTCGCCATCCGCGACGCGAGTCACGCCGGCGCCGGTCGCGACCACCCGGCCCGCGAGCTCATGCCCCAGGATGGTCGGGGGCTTGACGATCTCGCTGGCCCACGCATCCCACTGAAAGAGGTGCAGGTCCGTGCCGCAGATCGAGGCGGCCTCCATCTTCAGCAGCACCTCCCCGGAGCCCGGAACCGGTACGGGTCGCTGCACGAGCTCGAGACCGGGCTCGGGACGGGTCTTGGCGAGCGCCCGCATGGTGCGCGGTGGCGCTGCGGCGGTGGTCACCGGGCCAGTATAGGGAGGCGTCCCGGGCTCACTCCTCGCTGAAGTAGGCGCGCGAACGCGGTCGCAGCAGCCCGAAGACGAGCACCGCGCTGATGAGCAGGCCGACCGGGATGAAGAGCGCCTGCCAGCCCGCGACCGCCTCCGGCGGGAAGTCGAGCAGGATCGGCGGCAGGCCGGCCAGCATCGGGGCGGCCAGGATGGCGATCCCGATCGCGAAGCGATGCCCGATCCGCTTGCGCTGCATGGCCACCGTGATCCCGAACAGGAGCGCGGCAAGCTCCAGCATCATGAAGATCCCGAGCAGGCTGAACGGCGCCCGCTCGCTGAAGTCGACGAACTCGATGATGCGCGGCAGCAGGATGCCCGTCCCGGCCAGCAGCGCGAAGGCCCAGACGAACCAGAGCCGGACCCAGATCGGCATCGGGGGAGGGGTGGGCTCCCGAGGGGCCCTGGAGGTGTCGGACACTCCCTCGATCGTAGCAGCGGTGGAGGTGGCGCTCGAATACCATGGCCGCCTTGAGCGTCAAACACCCGATTCGAACCCACTGCGCCACCTGGCCGATCCGCATGGCCGCGTTGGCGATCGCCCTGATGCTGGTTGCGTGCTCGCTGGAGACTCCCTCGCCAAGCGCGAGCGCCAGTCCGTCCTCCGCGGCCGCATCGCCGTCCGAGTCGGCACTGCCGAGCGCGACCCCCGAGCCCAGCCCCAGCCAAGGCGGAGGGCTGACCCTGCCGGATCCCAGCGGGACGGATCCCAACCCGATCAGCACCACGGTGACTGTGGAGGTCGCTGCCGGTCAGTCCGGGCGGCTGGTCATCGTCGTCACCAACCTCGGCCAAGAACAGGTGCAGGAGCTGGTGCTGCGCTGGCCGACCGCGGTGCGCGACACGATCTTCCTCGCGCCGTTCGAACCGACCGCGCAGCGCATCCGGGAGGGGGGCGATCCGCTTGTCCAGGATTGGACCCGGTGGGTGGACGGGCCTGGTGAGCACGGCGAGCCGGCCGGCACGACCTCGCTGGGATGGGGGCCACTGCTCGTCGGCGGCACCCTCACCATCCCGGTGCTCGCGACGCGGGTCGCTCCGGGGCCGATCACCTTCGACCTCCAGGTCCTCAGCGGCGAGAAGATTCTGCAGATCGATGGCGAGCCGGCCTTCCTGAAGGTGACGGTGCCGTGACGCGCGCCATCCTCCCCGCCTGGACCGATCTCGATCCTGCCCTGCACGCCCGCCTGGGAGAGGTGATCGACCCAGACCGCAAAGTCCTGGCAGCGCTCGAGCGGATCGTGCCGCTGGCCGGGAAGCGGATCGCCGACGTGGGTACCGGAATCGGTCACTACCCGATGCTGCTGGCGAGGCGCACCGGGCGCACCTACGGGATCGAGTCCGACCCGGTCCTGCTCGACGTCGCTCGCAAGCGTGCCAGCTCGGCACACCAGCCGAACCTGCGCATCATCGAGGGAGGCCTCGACAAGCTCCCCCTGCGCGACGAGGCGGTCGACGTCGTGCTGTGCGGGCTGATCGAGGCCAACGACGCCTCCCTGCCCGGGATCGCGGAGCTGCTGCGGGTGCTGCGTCCGGGCGGCCGGCTGGTCGTCATCGGCTACTACGGGCGGGACCAGGTCGCCAGCCTGCTGGAGCCCGAGGTGGTGGCGCA
>JBDTMU010000210.1:0-2524 GCA_039934115.1 Chloroflexota bacterium
GGCGACCACGAGCGCGCGTCCGCCCAGATGGAGATCGCCAGGGCCGCGGGGGAGGAGCTTGACAGCCGGCTCGGAACCGCCGCGTTGGCGGTGGGCGGGGCTCAGATTGCCCTTTTGCAGGGGGACTGGACGACGGCGGCTCGGCAGGCGCTCGCGGCGGGGAAGGACGATAACTTCTCCGTGGACGGACCAGATCTCGCGGCGCAGGCGGCGGTGGCCGGCGCACTCGATGCCAAGCTGGCAGAGGCGATCACCATGCTGCGGGCGCAGGAGCAGACCGGGCGTCTTGCGGCCGCGGCCCTCGCGGCGGCCGAGGCTGGGCAGCTCGCACGGAGCGGTCGATGGGAGGACGCACGCGCGGGGTATCGCAAGGCGCTCACGCTTCGCCATGAGACCGGCGACCTGCAGGGCGGCGCCTTCGATGGCCTGATCTGGGGCCTCCTGGCGGGCGACCGTGATCCAGAGGCAAAGACCGCCCAGACCGAAGCCGAAGCCTTCTTCGCGTGGCGCGGCGCGACCCCGATGGTGAACACCTTTAAGGCCGCCTTTGTCCCGGTCAGGAACGTCTCGGACTCCGCGCCGCCGGCATCCGTCACACGGAGCGAGGTCCCCGCCGCCAGGACATGACCATGGATCTGCCCCCGGTCATTTGCTCGAGCTGCGGCACGCCCAACCAGGCGGGCCGCAAGTTCTGCTCCCAGTGCGGAACGGGACTGGGCGTCGCATGCCCGAGTTGCGGGACGCTCAACCCGGGATCCGACCGCTTCTGCGGGGAGTGCGGCACGGGCCTGGGGGCGGCGGCCGCCGAGGCCGCAGCCCCCACCGACTCGGGCGCCGAACGACGGCTCGTGTCGGTCATGTTCGCCGACCTGGTCGGCTTCACCACGCTCGCCGAGGGCCGCGACGCAGAGGAGACCCGCGAGCTGTTGACCGGCTACTTCGATCTGGCGCGGGGCGTAATCGAGCGCCACGGCGGGACTGTCGAGAAGTTCATCGGCGACGCCGTGATGGCAGTATGGGGAGCGCCCACCGCCCACGAGGACGACGCCGAGCGGGCAGTGCGGGCCGCCCTCGAGCTGGTCGCAGCGGTCCCATCGCTGGGAGATGAGCAGCACCCGATCCAGGCGCGCGCCGGGGTCCTCAGCGGCGAGGCCGCCGTCACGCTGGGCGCCACCAACCAGGGGATCGTGGCCGGGGATATGGTCAACACCGCCAGCCGGCTCCAGTCGGCGGCCGCCCCCGGGACCGTTCTCGTTGGCGAAGCGACCATGCGAGCCGCCTCGAACGCGATCTCCTTCGAGCCGGCCGGCGAGCAGGCGCTCAAGGGCAAGGTCGCACCGGTCCCGTCCTGGCGAGCGATCACGGTCGTGGCGCGGCGGGGCGGATCGGGCCGAGCCGTGACCCTCGAGCCGCCCTTCGTGGGCCGTGATGACGAGCTGCGCATGCTCAAGGAGCTCTTCGACGCCACGGCGCGAGAGCAGAAGTCGCGCCTGGTGACGCTGATCGGCCAGGCCGGGATCGGCAAATCCAGGATGGCCTGGGAGTTCGAGAAATACCTCGATGGCGTGGTGGATACCGCCTACTGGCACGAGGGACGCTCCCCGTCGTATGGCGAGGGGATCAGTTATTGGGCACTGGCCGAGATGGTCCGCCGGCGGGCCGGCATCGCGGAGGGCGACGACAACGCCACCATCCGGCGGCGCCTGGGCGCGACCCTCGACGAGTTCATCCTGGACCCGGCCGAGCGACGCTGGATCGAGCCGCCGCTGGCCGGCCTGCTGGGGCTGGCGGAGCTCCCAACCGAGGGGCGCGAAGAGCTGTTCGCCGCCTGGCGCACCCTTTTCGAACGCATGGCCGCGGTGGCCCCCGTCGTGATGGTCTTCTCCGACCTGCAATGGGCCGATCAGGGCCTCCTGGACTTCGTCGAGGACCTGCTGCACTGGGCTCGCACGGCGCCGATCTTCGTGGTGGCCTCGGCCCGTCCCGAGCTCCTCGAGCGGAGGAGTGGCTTCGGCGAACGCGTAAAGAACGTCACCCGCATCAGCCTGGAGCCGCTCGGCGACGAACCGATGCGGCAGCTGCTCGCGGGCCTGGTGCCGGGCCTTCCGCCTGCCGCCCTCCGATCCATGGTGCAGCGCGCGGAAGGGATTCCGCTGTACGCAGTGGAGACGGTGCGCATGCTCCTCGATCGCGAGATGCTGGTCGCGACGGACGGCGGCTATCAGCTGGTTGGCGAGCCGGACGCGCTGGGCGTGGCCGACACGCTGCAGGCGCTCATCGCCTCGCGCCTCGACGCAAATCGGCCCGAGGATCGGGCCCTGCTGCTTGACGCATCGGTCCTGGGACAGTCCTTCACGGTCGATGCGCTCGGCGCCATTGCCGGCGCGCGGCCCGCCGAGCTGAGCGATCGGCTCGACCGGCTGGTGAGCCGCGAGCTGTTGTCGGTGGAGGCGGATCCCCGCTCACCGGAGCGCGGGCAGTACATGTTCGTCCAGGCCCTCGTCCGCGAGGTCGCCTACCAGAA
>JBDTMU010000211.1:0-2523 GCA_039934115.1 Chloroflexota bacterium
GGTCCACCTTGACGATGAACGAGAGGGCATTTCCGAGCAGCGACAGGACGATCGCCGCGCTGATCACCACCGTCAGGCCGGCTGCCGCGGCGAAGACTGCGCGGACGAATGCCTCTCGCCGACGCCGGCCGGGAGCGACGCGCAGGTCGAGGGCGGAGAGCCTCGTCATCGGACAGCCATCCTAGTGAAAGAGGCAGCGTGGCCGGACGAAGGATCGTCCAGCCCCGTGGACTGCTGGAAGGGTCAGCGGCCTTCCCAGGTGGAACGGGTGGCTGCAAGCTCGTCGGCGGCGAGGGCGATGTAATCGGCCTCGGTCACGGCGGCGATGCCGGCATCCGAGAGGTAGTAATCGACGAAGGCAGTGACGGCCGGGTTCGTCGCTTCCTTGTCGGTGTTGACGTAGATGAAGAGCGGTCGCGACATCGGGTACTCGTTCGAGGCGATGGTTTCCGGCGTGGGCGCCACGCAACCCTTGCCGCCGTCGACCTCCAGAAGCTTGACGCTGTCCTTGTTCTCATCGGCGAATGCGAACCCGACCCAGCCAAGAGAGCTGTCCGAGCCGGAGACTCCTTCAATGATGATGTTGTCGTCGCCCGATGCGGTGTAGTCGGGACGCGTGACCTTTTTCTTCTCACGCGCGGTCGCAATCTTGGTGATGGCGAACTCAACGAAGCTGTCGTACGTGCCCGACTCCTCGCCCGGCGCCGTCACGTCGAGCGCGGCATCCGGATATGGAGCATGCGAATCGCCGTACCCGTCCAGGCTGGCGAGCTCACCTGCCAGGCCGTCGGCGTCGGACCACTTCGCGAAGCCCTGGGACTCCGGTCCGAGGAGCGCGTAGAGATCGAGGAAGGCCAGGCAGGTGACGGCGTCATTCGACGGCGAGGTGATGGCGCTGAGGCCGTCGATCCCGATCTTGAGCTCGACGTAGTGGATTCCCTTTTCGGCACATGCGGCGGCTTCTTCGTCCTTGATGGCTCGGGAGGCATCGCTGACGTCGGTCTCGTCATTGCAGAAGAGCGCGAAGCCGTCACCGGTGCCGGGTCCGTCGACCGTGTAGTCGACACCGGGATTATTTGCCTTGAAGTCCTCGGTCACGATGCTGGTGATCGGCTCGACCGTTGACGAGCCGGAGATCGTGAGCGTGCCGGTGACCGGGGTCACGGACGGGCCTGCGGACGCTTGCGAGGATTCGCCGGGAGATCCGGTGTTCGAGCAGGCGGCCAGGACCACGATGGCCAGGGTCCCGGCCAGGACAGGCCGGAGTCGTGTGGGGTGGGTCAACGCGATTCCTCCAACAGAACGGACATGGGCTCGGTTGGAGGATCCCGGGTCGGCCTTAACCCATCCTCATCGGTACATCAAGGCCTTGTGAAATCTATGGCAGCACGCTCGGCTGCGGAGCCGCAGAATCGGCGCGCCCTCCGGCCAGGATGAAGAAGCTGAGTCGGTTCCTGATCAGATCGCGAGCCCGTCGGAAGGCCGCCAGCCGTTGCTCACGGGTTCCATCGGCCGCCGAGGGATCCTCGATCGACCAATGCGCGACCTCCCCAACGCCCGTTGTTTTGCCACGGCGAGAACCCTACGCCATCAAGATCAAGCGGGGGTCAAGGCATAGACTCAAATGCCGAAGCTCACGTGAGAAATCGGAAGCGTGGAGGTCGTCTTGGCGCAACTGCTGGTGGTCGGCGGCATCGGCCTGTTGGCCGGTGTCCTGTCGGGTCTCTTCGGAATCGGCGGCGGCATCGTCATCGTGCCCTTGCTGGTCCTTGTGGTCGGACTGACCACCACCCAGGCGGCCGGGACGTCGCTCGCCGCACTGCTGCTGCCGGTCGGCGCGCTGGGTGCGCTCGAGTATTGGCGAGGCGGATTCGTCGACCTCGGCTTTGCGGCGGTCCTGGCTTTGGGCCTGCTGCTCGGCGCCTATTTCGGGGCGCGGCTCGGCATCTCGCTGCCGGTCGAGGTCGTCCAACGCGGATTTGGGGTCCTCCTGGTGCTCGTGGGGATCAGGTTCATCTTCTTCAGCTAGCGCGCACCGAATCAGCCGAGAATTGGGCGCAGCACCAGGTAGGCCAGGGCGGCAATGAGACCCGACGCCGGGAGGGTGAGGACCCAGGCGATCCCGATCCTGCGTGCCACGCCCCAGTGGACGGCACGGAATCGGTCGGATGAACCAACCCCCAGGATCGCGCTCGAGATGACGTGGGTGGTGCTCACCGGCATGCCGAGCGTCGAGGCTCCGAAGATGATCGTGGCAGCCGCGGTCTCCGCCGCGAAGCCGTGCACCGGGTCGAGCTTCACGACCTTCCTGCCCATGGTACGGATGATCCGCCACCCGCCCGCAGCCGTGCCGAGGGAGATGGCGCCCGCCGCCAGCACGATGACCCACAGCGGCACCTTGAACTCGCTGAGGACGCCGGCGGAGACGAGCGCCAGGGTCATGACGCCCATCGTCTTCTGCGCGTCGTTGCTGCCGTGGCTGAAGGCCATGTAGGCAGCAGACAGGATCTGAAGGCGGCGGAA
>JBDTMU010000212.1:0-2506 GCA_039934115.1 Chloroflexota bacterium
GCTCGGGGATGCACTGCCACCAGAGCCTGTGGGACATCAAGAAGGGCAAGAACGCCTTCGCCGATGCCTCGGATTCATACGGCCTCTCTGGCACGGCCCGCAGCTACATCGCCGGCACGCTTGAGCACGCGCGGGGCATGATCGCGGTCCTCGCGCCGCTGGTGAACAGCTACAAGCGGCTCGTCCCCGGCTACGAGGCGCCGGTCTACATCGGCTGGGCCCGTATCAACCGCTCGGCCCTGATCAGGATCCCGCAGATCAGCAAGGGCCAGCTCAACAGCACGCGCATCGAGCTGCGCTGCCCCGATCCGTCGTCGAACCCGTACCTGGCCTTCGCCTGCATGGTCGCCGCGGGGCTCGACGGTGTGGCGCGCAAGCTCACGCCGCCCGATCCGGTCGAGGAGAACCTCTACCACTTCGACGCCGCGAAGCTCGAGAGCCGCAAGATCCGCCAGCTGCCGGGCACCCTGCGTGAGGCGCTCGACGAGCTGTCGAAGGACACGGTCATCGGCGAGGCGCTCGGGGAGCACGTGTTCGAGCGATTCGTCGAGGCCAAGACCGAGGAGTGGGACGAGTACCGCAAGCAGGTCAGCAGCTGGGAGGTCGACCGCTACCTCGAGGCCTTCTAGGGACCCATCGGCTATCCTCGCCGCTGCGTTACGGGGTCCGTAGCAGGGGCGAACCAGGATTCATGTGCGGCATCGCCGGCGTCGTTGGTCCACATCCCACTGCCGAGGTGATCTCGGCGATGCTCGACTCCATCGCGCACCGGGGGCCGGACGGTGTGCGCCAGGTCATTCGCGATGGACGGGTGGGACTTGGGCATCGGCGTCTGGCGATCATTGACCTGACAGAGGAAGCCTCGCAGCCGATGAGGTCAGCCTCGGGATGCGAGGTCATCCTCAACGGCGAGATCTACAACTATCTCGAGCTCCGTGCCGAGCTTGCCAGCACTGGAGTTGCGTTCCGAACATCCAGCGATACCGAGGTGCTGCTGGCAGCCTACGATCGCTGGGGCGTCGACTGCCTCAATCGGCTGAACGGGATGTTCGCCTTCGCCCTCTATGACCCGTCGCGGCGGACGCTCGTCCTGGCGCGCGATCGGTTGGGGGAGAAACCGCTCTACTACCACCGGGCGGCAGACGGGACCTTTCTGTTTGCGTCAGAGATCAAGGCGCTGCTGGCCTACCCGGGCGTCACGGCCCGGGTCGATCGCCGATCCGTCTACCGCTTCCTCCGCCACAAGCTCACGGAACTCGAGCCTGCAACGTACTTCGAGGGGATCGTGGCCCTGCCGCCCGCTCATTACCTCGAGTTGCAAGTGGACGACGGACACGAGGTGCTGCGGCGCTACTGGAGCCTTGATGGGTCAGCCCAGGACCCTCGGCCCCACGACGAGCTGGTGCAGGCCTACCGCGACCTGCTGCAGGACTCCATCGACATCCGACTTCGCTCCGACGTGTCGGTCGGTTCCTCGCTCTCGGGCGGCATCGACTCGAGCGCAGTGGTGGGCTACCTCGCCCTGGGTCGTCAGCTCAAGCAGCAGCACACGTTCTCGGCGCGATTCCCGGGGTGGCCGCTGGACGAAGGAAGGTACATCGCTGATGTGGCGGCACGCAGCGGTGCCCGATCGCACGAGGTTGAGCCCCTCCCCGACCCGGCGGACCTCGAGAAGGTCGTCTGGCACCAGGACCAGCCATTCGGATCGTTGAGCATCTACGCCCAATGGTCCGTGATGCGGCTCGCGCAACGGGAGAGCGTCACGGTCCTGCTCGACGGCCAGGGGGCGGACGAGACCGTGGCCGGCTACCACTTCTACTTCGCCGCCCTCTTCCGGTACCTGTTCCGGACGCGCAGGTGGCTCATGCTGGCCCGCGAGCTGCGAGGCTTCTCGGCAGCGCACGGCCCCAGCCAGCTCAGGTCGCTGGCGTTCTATGCGTTGCCGACGGGCGGGGCGCGCCTCCTGCGCAGCCTGCGCAGCGGGCCGGGCCTGTCCGCGTCCTTCGCGCGGGCCCAGGCGGTGTCGACGAGCGCCGAGGTCTCATCCGGCGGCTTCCGAACCGATCTGGACCAGATGCTTGCCTCGACTTTGACCGAGACCATGCTGCCCGGGTTGCTTCGCTATGCGGATCGCAACTCGATGGCGTTCGGCCGGGAGGTCCGCCTTCCCTACCTCGACCACCGGCTGGTCGAGCTCGCATTCAGCCTCCCGTGGGAGCTGAAGCTGAGCCACGGCCGGACCAAGCGCGTCCTGCGAGAGGCGATGCGTGAGTACCTGCCGGACTCGGTGAGGGGTCGGAAGGACAAGATTGGCTACGCTCCACCCCAGGCGGCATGGCTTCGCGGCCCCCTGCGTGAGTGGGCGGAGGATCTCCTGGCGTCCCAGCGGTTCGCCGAGCGCGAATGGACCGATGCATCCACCGTTCGCGGCATGTGGCGCGCCTTCCGGGATGGGAAGGACCGGCTGGATGGAGATCTCTGGCGGTTCCTGTCGGTCGAAGCCTGG